>NZ_BAAAYN010000032.1:0-18899 GCF_039536245.1 Cryptosporangium minutisporangium
CCCGCCCGCCCGCCGCCCCGCGCCCCGCCCGCGTCGGCCCGCCAGCGCCCCGCGCCCTGCGCGCCCCGCCCGCCAGCGCGGCGCGCGTCAGGCGGAGGCTCGGGGGACCAGCGTGATGCCGTCCTGGATGTCGAAGGGCGGGGGAGTGCGATCGGCGAGCAGATCGACCAGCGTCCGCGCGAGCACCACGCCGGAGCTGCGCCCGTCGATCGAGATCGTGGTGAGCGGCGGCTCGGCGTAGCGGGCGATCGACAGCTCGTCGGCGCCTATCACCGCCAGCTCCTCCGGGATCCGCAAGCCGGCCGTCCGGGCGGCGGCCAGCACCGCGAACGCCACCTCGTCACCGTGGCACGCGACCGCGGTGATCGGGTGCCTGCCCGCGCGCCAGGCGCGGACGGCCTCGTCGGCGCCGTCGGACGGCACCACGTACCGCTCGACCGACGGCAGGCCGCGACGCTCCGCGGCCTGCCGGGCGCCCTCGTACCGCCCCGCGGACAGCCCCGCCGACCGGGGATCGTCCGGTGCGGCGAACACGATCCGGCGGTGGCCCCGGCCGGCGAGGTATTCGACCTGCATCTCGCCGAGCAGCCGCATGACCTCTTCGAGGTTGGAGCCGAACCGCGTTCCCGGCTGCGGCAGCACCACCGCCGCGCCGCTCGCGGTGAACGTCGCGATCTCGGCCTCGCTGAACGGCAGGAAACCGACGACCGCGACCGGGGCGAGTGCGGCGGCCACCTCCCGTGGCGACCGGTGCTCGGCGCCGAGCAGGTAGGTGACCAGGGTCAGCCCTTCGGCGGCCAGCTCGTCGGCGAGCACCTCGATCATGTCGCCCATCGTCCCGCCCTGCGGCAGGTCGGGGATCGCCAGCAGTACCGTGCGCCCGCGCCCGCGGCGGAGCGCTTGCGCCGGGCCGTGCGGGACGTAGCCGAGTTCCTCGGCGGCCCGGAGCACCTTGGCCCTGGTCGACTCGGGGATCGACTGGCCCGGCGTGTTGTTCAGGACGAACCCGACCAATTGCCGGGAGAAGCCGGAGGCTCGCGCCACGTCCGTACTCGTCACCCGCGGACGACGCACTGCAGCCACCGGCCTCCTTCCCTCGTCTGCCTCTCACGCTAACAAGAAGGCCGCCCCGCGGCGGCGACCCTGCTCAGAACTCGGTGACGCCCGCGTCCGGAGCGATCTCGTGAGCGGTGATGTACTTCGACTCGTCCGACGCGAGGAACAGGACCGTGTCCGCGACGTCCTCGGGCTGGGTGATGTCGACCGGGAGCATGTTGGCGAACATGCCGGCCAGCTTGGGGTAGGTCTGGATCGCGGTCCCGATCGCCACCTGCATGTCCCCGGTGCCCATCGGGGTCGCCACACCGGTCGGGTGGACGCTGTTGACCCGGATGTTGTGCTGCGACAGCTCGGCGGCGAACGCCTTGGCCATGCCGCGGACGGCCCACTTGCTGGTCGTGTACGGCACCATGAACGGCTGTACCTTCAGCCCGGCGGCCGAGCTGATCAGGATGATCGAGCCGCCGCCCGCCTCGACGAGGTACTTCGCGCCGGCCATCACCGTGTTCCAGACGCCGGTGATGTTCGTGTCGATCGTGTCCTGGTAGATCTGCGGCGTGACCTGGTCCCACGCGCGGGGCACACAGATACCGGCGTTCGCCACGATGACGTCCAGGCGGCCGAGCTGCGCCACGCCTTCGTCGACCGCGGTGGTGAGCGCCGCCAGGTCGCGGACGTCGACCTTCGCCGAGACGATCCGCCGGTCGTGCTTCTCGACCAGCGCGACGGTCTCCGCGAGGTCGTCCGGAGTCGGGGAGTCGTAGTCGACGCTGGGGAGCTTCCCGGCGATGTCGACCGCGATGATGTCCGCGCCCTCCTGTGCCAGCCGGATCGCGTCCGCCCGGCCCTGCCCACGCGCCGCGCCGGTGACCAGCGCGACCTTTCCTTCCACCCGTCCAGCCATGTACGCCGGCCTTCTCTCTTCGTGTTTCGGGCGTGCGTTAGCACGTGCTAGTCCACCGAGAGTACCTCCGGAGCCGACCGGTCGGCTCGAATCTCGGAAGTCGGCGATGCTTCCGCCGGATGTCTTCCGTGTGACGCAGGACACGCGTAAGGTGCGTTCCTAGCACGTTCCTAGCACGTGCTAGGAACGTTCGCTCCCCGTTGCAGACTTCAACGAATTTCCAAGTCTCAAATGCCGCAGATTCGGGCGCATCCCGCGTATGACCTGGCATAAACGGCTTCGGAGAAGATTCTTGAAGCCCTTGAGATTGATAGTTTTAGAACTATACGATGTTCTCGGTTTCCTCGACGTGGAGGAGCACGACAGACCGCCCGGAGCGCAGGTCTGTCGCCGACGGGGCGGTCATCGCCCGCCGGTCCGCATCCGCCGCGCGTCACCACGGTGAGTGGTCGACACCGCGGCGGCGCTTCCACCTCAGGTCACCGGAGTCCCCGCCGGGACTTCCCGTGCGGCATGACCGCCGGGACGCCCCGGCCCGTGACAGAGATGAGGGTGCGTCACGTGTTAAGGCCGATGGAAGGCGTCCGGGTCCTCGAGGTCGCCCAGTTCACCTACGTGCCGGCTGCCGGTGCGGTGCTGGCCGACTGGGGCGCCGACGTCGTGAAGATCGAGCACGCCGAGCGGGGTGACGCCCAGCGCGGCCTGGTCAAGGCGCTCGGGCACGACGTCATCTCGAAGAACTCGACGTTCGCGCCGATCATGGAGGGCCCGAACCGCGGCAAGCGCAGCCTCGGGTTATCGCTGGAGAAGCCGGAGGCCAAAGAGGTCCTGCACGAGCTGATCCGGCGCAGCGACGTATTCCTGACGAACTTCCTCCCGGCGGCGCGCCGCAAGCTCGGCATCGACCTCGACGACGTCCGTGCGGTCAACCCGAACATCATCTTCGTCGTCGGGTCGGCGTTCGGGCACACCGGGCCGGAGGCGGAGAGCGGCGGCTACGACGGCACCGCGTACTGGGCCCGCGCCGGCACGGCCGACGCGCTGACTCCCGACGGTGCCGCGGCCCCCACCCCTCCGCCGGCCGGCGCCTACGGCGACAACATCGGCGGGATGACGATCGCCGGCGGTATCGCCGCGGCCCTCTACGCCCGTGCCGCCACCGGTGAGCCGTCCGTCGTCGACGTTTCGCTGCTCGGCGTCGGTGCCTGGGCGATCCAGCTCAACGTCAACCTGGCGTTGCAGTCCGGCGGGCCACTGCCGAAGTTCGCGCCGCGCGCCGGTGGTACCCCGAACAACCCGCTCACCGGGAACTACCGCACCTCCGACGGTCGGTGGATCAACCTCTGCATGCTGCAGCCGGGCCGGTACTGGGCCGACTTCTGCCAGGTCGTCGGGCGTCCGGAGCTCATCGTCGACGAGCGCTTCGACACCACCGAGAAGCTGATGCGCAACGCGCTGGAGGCCGGCGAGGTCGTCGCGGAGATCATCGGCGGCCGCACGAAGGACGAGTGGGTCGCGGCCTTCGAGGACATGGAGGGCCAGTGGGCGCTGGTCCAGGACACGTTCGAGGTCGGTAACGACCCGCAACTGCGGGCCGTCGGCGGCGTCGTCGACGTGGTCGACTACGAGGGCAACACGCAGAAGCTGGTGGCGAACCCGGTCCAGTTCGACCGGAAGCCGCCGGTGCTCACCCGGGCGCCGCAGTTCGCCGAGCACACCGACCAGATCCTGGCCGAGCTCGGCTTCTCCGACGAGCAGTCGCTGAACTTCAAGATCGCCGGGGCGGTCACGTGACCACGCCGACGACCCCCGAGAGTCCCGGCGGGTTCATCGGTCTGGGTAGCCAGGGCGGTCCCCGTCCGCGGGTCGGCTTCATCGGTCTGGGTAGCCAGGGCGGTCCCCGTCCGCGGGTCGGCTTCATCGGTCTGGGTAGCCAGGGCGGCCCGATGGCGCGCCGGATCGTCGAGTCGGGCTACCCGACCACGCTCTGGGCCCGCCGGCCCGAGTCGCTAAAGCCCTACGCCGACACCGCCGCCACGGTCGCGGACTCGCCCGCGGCGCTGGCCAAGGCCAGCGATGTCGTCTGCCTCTGCGTGGTCGACGACGCCGGGGTGCGCGAGATCGGCGACGAGGTGCTGTCCGGCCTCGCCGAGGGCGGTGTGATCGTCGTGCACAGCACCGTGCACCCGGACACCTGCCGCGCGCTCGCCGAGAAGGCCGCGCGGCAGGGCGTCACGCTGATCGACGCCCCGGTGAGCGGTGGCGGCCACGCGGCGGCCGAGCAGCGCCTGCTCGTCATGGTCGGCGGCGACGAAGCGACGCTGGAGAAGGTCCGGCCGGTGTTCGAGACCTACGCGAACCCGATCCTGCACCTAGGGCCGGTCGGCGCGGGCCAGGTGGCGAAGATCCTCAACAACCTGCTGTTCACCGCGCACTTGGGCGTCGCCGAGTCGGCGTACGCACTGGGTCGGGAGCTGGGCGTCGACCTGGCTGCGTTGGCCAAGGTTTTCGGTTCGGGGAGCGGCAACAGTTTCGCCGCGTCGGCGGTGCTGCCCGGAGGCGACTACGACGCTGCCCGGATGGCGCCGATCGCGGGACCCCTGCTGCAGAAGGACGTGCGGCTCGCGGTCGAGCTGGCCACCGCGGCGGAAACGGAGGTCGGCGCCGTGCTTCCCGCCGCCGACTCAGCGCTCAACACGATGCAACACCCTCGTTGACCGAACTGAGGGGGGCTCTCCAGCCTCCGGCGTTCATCCAGCTCGGGTCGGCCGGCACGGGCCGGTCGATCAACTTTCATTCCTGATTGGAGGCACGCTGATGCCGCTTCCCGATGACGCCAAGATCATTTCGGTCGACGACCACGTGATCGAGCACCCCCGAGTCTGGCTCGACCGGATGCCGCAGAAGTACCAGGACGTCGCTCCGCGGATCGAGCGGCTGCCCGACGGCAACGACACCTGGATCTTCAACGGTCAGCCGTCCGGCAACTTCGCGCTGAACGCGGTCGCCGGCAAGCACCCGCGCGAGTTCGGCATGGACCCGCGCAGTTACGACGACATGCGCCCCGGCTGCCACGACATCGCCGAGCGCATCAAGGACATGGACACCGAAGGCGTCTGGGCGCAGCTGTGCTTCCCGAACATGGGCGGCTTCGCCGGGAGCACGTTCTACGCCTGCGAGGACAAGGATCTCGCCGCCGAGTGCATCCGGGCGTACAACGACTTCATCCTCGACGAGTGGTGCGCCTATGCGCCCGACCGGCAGATCCCGCTGGTGATGGTCCCGTTCTGGGACGTCCGGGCGGCGGTCAAGGAGGTCGAGCGCACCGCGGCGAAGGGCGCCAAGTCGGTCTCGTTCCTCGAGGCGCCGCACCGCGTCGGCCTGCCGAGCTACCACACCGACCACTGGGACCCGCTGCTCCGCACCTGCGAGGAGGCCAACCTCCCGCTCTCGGTGCACTTCGGGTCGGGTGGCGCGCCGCAGGGCACCGCACCGGACGCCGACATGTTCGTCATGATCGCGCTGTTCGGCATCAACTCGATGATGGCCTGCGTCGACCTGCTGATGTCGCCGGTCTTCTACAAGTTCCCGAACCTGAAGTTCGTGCTCTCCGAGGGCGGCATCGGGTGGATCCCGTACATCCTCGAGCGCGCCGACTACTCGTGGGGCCGGCACAAGTACTGGTGCAACATCGACCAGGAGCGCAAGCCGTCGGAGCTGTTCAAGGACCACATCTACGGTGCCTTCATCTCCGACCAGAACGGCATCGACCTGCGGCACTCGATCGGCGTCGACCAGATCTTGTTCGAGAGCGACTACCCGCACTCGGACTGCAACTGGCCGCACACCCGCAAGGTGCTCGGTGAGCAGCTGGCGAACGTGCCGGACGACGAGGCGCGGCTGATCGTCGAGGGCAACGCCCGCCGGCTCTTCAACTTCCCGGCCTGACCCGTCTCTCCGGCAACTCGGCAAACCCCCAGAAGAGGAGCGACGATGCGACTCGGCTTCGTCGGTGCGGGTCGCATCGGCCGTCCGATGGTGCAGCGCCTGGTCGCTGCCGGGCACGAGGTCCGCGTACTCGCGCGGACCGACGCCGCGGCCGCGGCGCTGACCGAGGACGGTGCCACTCCGGTGCGCGNCAGAAGAGGAGCGACGATGCGACTCGGCTTCGTCGGTGCGGGTCGCATCGGCCGTCCGATGGTGCAGCGCCTGGTCGCTGCCGGGCACGAGGTCCGCGTACTCGCGCGGACCGACGCCGCGGCCGCGGCGCTGACCGAGGACGGTGCCACTCCGGTGCGCGACCTCGCCGACGTCGCGGCGGACGCCGAGGCGGTCCTGGTCTGCGTCCACACCGACGACCAGGTCCGCCAGGTGGGGCTCGACGACGGCCTGGTCGACGCGCTCCCGGACGGTGCGCTGCTGATCGTCCACACGACCGGCCACCCCGGCACGGTCGACGCGCTGGCCGAGCGCGCCGCCGGACGGGCCATCGAGGTGCTCGACGCTCCGGTCAGCGGCGGGCCGCACGACATCGTCGCCGGTCGGATCACGCTGCTGGTCGGCGGCGACGACGACGCGGTGACCCGGGCCCGGCCGGTGCTCGCCGCCTACGGAGACCCGATCCTGCACGTCGGTCCCCGCGGCAACGGGCAGCGGGTCAAGCTCATCAACAACGCGATCTTCGCCGCGAACCTCGGCCTGCTCGCCGCGGCCGTCGACCTGGGAGCACAGCTCGGCGTGTCCGAACAGTCGCTACTGGAGGCACTGCCGCACGGCAGCTCGTCCAGTCGCGCGCTGGAGGGCGTCGCGCGGGCCCGCTCGGTCGCCGGGTTCGCGGCGGCCGCCGGGGAGTTCATCGGCAAGGACGTGGCGGTGGTCCGCCAGGTCGTCGCCGACCTCGGCGGTGACCTGGGGGCGCTCGGGGCCGCCCACCGCACGCTCGCCGACCTTCTGCCGGTCCCGGAACACGCTCGCGCAATGGCCTGAATCTCACCCCCTCGGAGCTCCCCATGACATCCCTTGGTGAACGCCTGCTCATCGACGGCGAACTCGTCGCCGCCGGGCGGGGCCGTACGTTCGACAACATCAACCCGGCTAACGAGGAGGTGATCGGCGCCGCTCCCGACGCCGACGCCACCGACGTCGAGCGCGCGATCGGCGCCGCCCGGCGCGCTTTCGACACCACCTCGTGGTCGACCGACGTAGAGCTCCGCCGGCGCTGCCTCATCCAGCTGCGGGACGCGCTGCGGGAGGACGTCGAGGCCTTACGGACCATCGTCGTCTCCGAGTCGGGCAGCCCGGTCGCGCTGACCGGTGCCATCCAGCTCGAAGGCCCGATCGGGTTCATCGACCACTACATCGACCTGCTCGGCAGCTACGAGTTCGAGCGTTCGCTGCCGGAGAAGGAGTTCTACGGCGCGGCCACCAGCCGGATCGTCCGACGCGAGGCCGCCGGCGTCGTCGCCGCGATCACCCCGTGGAACTACCCGTTCTACCTGAACATCGCGAAGACGGCCGCCGCGCTCGCGGCCGGCTGCACGGTCGTGCTCAAGCCCGCTCCGGACACGCCGTTCAGCGCGCTGGCGCTGGGACGGATCGCCGCCGAGCGCACCGACATCCCGGCCGGCGTCCTGAACGTGGTCTCGACCTCGGACAACGCGGTGGCGCAGATCCTCGCCACGCACCCGGACGTCGACCACGTGACGTTGACCGGCTCCACCGGCACCGGCCGCAAGGTCATGGCCGCCGCCTCGGAGACGATCAAGCGGGTCACGCTGGAGCTCGGCGGTAAGTCCGCCGCGATCCTGCTGGACGACGCCGACTTCGCGCAGATCCTGCCCGGCCTGGCGATGGGCATCGTCGTGCACGCCGGTCAGGGGTGCGCGGTACAGAGCCGCCTGCTCGTCCCGCGGAACAAGCTCGACGAGACCGTCGAGCAGTTGGCCGCGGTCATGGCGCAGATGCCGTGGGGCGACCCGACCGACCCGGGCAACCTGATGGGCCCGGTGATCAACGCCGCGCAGCGCGACAAGGTGCTCAGCTACTACGAGGCCGCCGCCCGCGACGGCCGGATCGCGCTCGGCGGCAAGCCGCAGGACCGGTTCGAGAAGGGCTACTACGTCGAGCCGACGCTGATCACCGGCGTCGACCCGAAGTCCGCGGTGGCGCAGGACGAGATCTTCGGCCCGGCCATGGTGGTCCTTCCGTTCGACGACGACGAGGACGCGCTGCGCATCGCCGACAGCACGATCTTCGGCCTCTCCGGTGCCGTGCACAGCGCTGACTTCGAGCGCGCGATGGGCCTGGCCCGGCGGATGCGGAGCGGCACCGTGGGGGTCAACGGTGGCAACTGGTTCGACGTCCAGTCGCCGTTCGGCGGTTACAAGCAGAGCGGCCTCGGCCGTGAGTGGGGCACCGAGGGTCTCGAGGACTTCCTCGAGGTCAAGACCATCGCCTGGCCGACCGCGGCCGCGGGCTGAGCCGGTCCGAACAGCGAACAACCACAGACAGCGAGGTCAAGCACATGGCGGGACGTGTAGAGGGCAAGGTCGCGTTCGTCACCGGCGCGGGCAGAGGGCAGGGCCGCAGCCACGCGGTCCGGCTCGCCGAGGAGGGCGCGGACATCATCGCGGTGGACATCTGCCGCGACTTCGAGACGGTGAACTACTCGATGTCGTCTCCGGACGACCTGAAGGAGACCGTCCGGCTGGTCGAGGCACTCGACCGGCGGATCGTGGCGGTCGAGGCCGACGTGCGGGAGCGGTCGCAGCTGATCGCCGCGGTGGAGCAGGGCATCGCCCAGCTCGGTCACCTCGACATCGTGGTCGCCCAGGCCGGCATCGCGCCGATGAAGGGTGAGCCCCAGGTCCAGGCCTGGATGGACGGTGTCGACACCCTGCTGGTCGGCGTCATCAACGCGATCCACGCGTCGCTGCCGCACCTCAAGGCAGGCGCCTCGATCATCGCGACCTCGTCGGCCGCGGTGGCGATGACCGGTGCGGGTCTCGGAGCGGCCGGATCGGTCGGTCAGGACCCGGGTGGCGCGTCGTACCAGTACGCGAAGAAGGCGGTCTGCGAGTTCATCCACGAGCTCGCCCGCAACCTGGCTACCAAGAGCATCCGCGCCAACGCGGTGCACCCGACCAACTGCAACACCCCGATGCTGCAGAGCCCGCCGATGTACAAGGCGTTCCGTCCCGACTTGGAGAACCCCACCCGCGAGGACGCGGAGATGGCGTTCTATTTCCAGCAGCTGATGCCGGTTCCGTACGTCGAGCCGGTCGACATCAGCAACGCGGTGCTCTACCTGGCGTCCGAAGAGGCCCGCTACGTGACCGGCATGCAGATGCGGGTCGATGCGGGCTCCTACCTGAAGTTCCAGGACTACCACGTCTGACCGGCACGTCGGAAACCGGAGGTACGGCTCCCCATGAAGGTTCGTGTCGACCCGCAGATCTGCCAGGGGCACACGCTGTGTGCGATGACCGCCCCCGAACTGTTCGAACTCAGCGACATCGACGGCCACGCGTCCGCCGTCAATGAGGACGTCCCCGCCGACAAGGAGACGCTCGCGAAGGAAGCCGCTCGTACCTGCCCCGAGCAGGCCATCATCCTGTTCTGAGCTGGGAGAGCATTCGTGACGATCGACGACGTCCGGGAGACGGACGGCCGGAAGAGCAAGCGCATCAGCCTCGACCGGCACTCCACGCAGTACCGGGTCGAGTTCGAGAAGCTCGCCACCGATTTCCACAGCAAGTGCCCGGTGGCGTGGAACGAGACCCACGGCGGCTACTGGTTCGCCAGCGGCAACAAGGAAGTGTTCGACATCGCGCGCCGGGCTGACGTGCTGTCGAACGAGAACGACCCGGACGAGGTCAAGCGCGGCTACTGGGGGATCTCGATCCCGCCGCCGCAGCGTCGGCCCGGTAACCCGATCGGTGGGTTCCTCGAGATGGACCCGCCGGAGCAGCGGCACTACCGGCAGGCGCTGAACCCGTATCTGTCCCCGGCCGCGGTGGCCCGGTGGCAGCCGGTGATCGACGAGATCACCAGGGCATCGCTGGACGAGAAGATCGAGTCGGGGCGGATCGACTTCGTCGACGACCTGGCCAACGTCGTGCCCGCGGTGCTGACGATGGCGATGCTCGGCATGCCGCTGGCCGATTGGATCGTGCACTGCGAGCCGGCGCACGCCAGCGTCTACACACGTCCGGACTCGCCGAACGTCATGCAGGTCTTCCAGATGATGATGGACGCCAGGGCCAAGACCGCGTCGTGGATCCAGCGCATCCGGGAGGAGCCGCGTCCCGGTCTGATCGACGCGCTGATCAACGCGGAGATCAACGGGGCACCGCCGTCGGACAAGGACGTCCTCGGCGCCGTGGGTCTGCTGATCGGCGGCGGGTTCGACACCACCACGGCGCTGACCGCGCACGCGCTGGAGTGGCTGTCGGAGAACCCGGAGGACCGCGACCGTCTCAACCGGGAGTGGGAGACGCTGCGCGACTCCGCGACCGAGGAGTTCCTGCGCTTCTACACCCCGGCGGTCGGGGACGGTCGGACGATCGCGGTGGACGCCGAAATCGCCGGCACGCAGTTCCAGGAGGGCGAGCGGCTGTGGCTCTCCTGGGCGATGGCCAACCGGGACGAGACGGTGTTCGAGGACCCGCACCGGATCCAGCTGGATCGGAAGGGTAACCGGCACGCCAGCTTCGGGCTGGGCATCCACCGGTGCATCGGCTCGAACGTGGCGCGGGCGACGTTCAAGACGATGATCCGGCACGTGCTCGACCGGATGCCGGACTTCGTCTGCGACAAAGCCGGTGCGGTGCACTACGACACGACCGGTGTGATCAACGGGATGAAGCACCTGCCGGCGACGTTCACTCCGGGGCCGCGGCTCGGTCCCGGGCTGGACGAGACGATCGAGAAGCTGCAGAGGGTCTGCGACGAACAGCGTCTGGCCGAACCGGTCACGGTGCGCAGGGCAAGGGCTGAACTGACCGACTGAACCGAGCTCGGGACGGCGGGACGGCGGCGTCGAACCTGCGACGCCGCCGATCGCCCGTGCAGGAAGCCGCCCGCTCCTGTCCTGAGGAACCCACTACCTGTACGGAGTGAGGGATCGATGACCATCGACGGTCGCGACATCGAAGACGAGCGGAAACAAAAGCGCATCAACCTCGACCGGCACTCTCCGCGTTATCGGGTCGAGTTCGAGAAGCTCGCCACCCAGTTCCACGCCGACTCCCCGGTGGCGTGGAACGAGACGCACGGCGGCTACTGGTTCACCAGCGGCAACAAGGAAGTGTTCGACATCGCGCGCCGAGCCGACGTGCTGTCGCACGAGAACGACCAGGAGGAGACCAAACGCGGGTACTGGGGCATCAACATCCCGCCCCCGCCGCGGATGCCGGGTAACCCGATCGGTGGGTTCCTGGAGATGGACCCGCCGGAGCAGCGGCACTACCGGCAGGCACTGAACCCGTACCTCTCGCCGGCCGCAGTGAAGCGCTGGCAGCCGGTACTCGACGAGATCACCCGGGCCTGCCTGGACGAGAAGATCGAGTCCGGGGAGATCGACTTCGTCGACGACTTCGTCAACATCGTTCCGGCGGTGCTGACGATGGCGATGCTCGGCATGCCGCTGGCCGACTGGATCATCCACTGCGAGCCGGCGCACGCAACCGTCTACACCCGGCCGGACTCGCCGGAGATCATGGACGTCTTCACCAAGTACCTGGAGGCCCGGGGCCGCTCCGAGTACTGGATCAACGAGATCCGCGAGAACCCGCGACCGGGTCTGGTCGACGCGCTGATCAACGCGGAGGTCAACGGCGGGCGGCCCTCCCACGTGGACGTGCTGGGCGCCGTGGGTCTGTTGATCGGCGGCGGCTTGGACACCACGACCTCGCTCTCCGCGCACGCGCTGGAGTGGCTGTCGGAGAACCCGGAGGAGCGGGACCGTCTCAACCGGGAGTGGGAGACGCTGCGCGACTCCGCGACCGAGGAGTTCCTGCGGTTCTACACCCCCGCCCAGGGCGACGGCCGGACCATCGCCCTGGACGCGGAGATCGCCGGCACCCAGTTCAAGGAGGGCGAGCGGATCTGGCTCTCCTGGGCGATGGCCAACCGGGACGAGACGGTGTTCGAAGACCCGCACCGCATCCAGCTGGACCGCAAGGGCAACCGGCACGCCAGCTTCGGCCTGGGCATCCACCGGTGCATCGGCTCGAACGTGGCGCGGGCGACGTTCAAGACGATGATCCGGCACGTGCTCGACCGGATGCCGGACTTCGTCTGCGACAAAGCCGGTGCGGTGCACTACGACACCACCGGAATCATCAACGGGATGAAGCACCTGCCCGCGACGTTCACGCCCGGGCCGCGGCTCGGTGCAGGGCTGGACGAGACGATCGCGAAGCTGCAGAAGGTCTGCGACGAACAGCGTCTGGCCGAGCCGGTCACGGTGCGCAAGGCAGTGGCCGAACTGGCCGACTGAGTCGGTGTCACGGGCGGCGGCGCCGACAGGGCTAGCCGAGTACCGGCTCCGCCTTGGCTCGGCGCCGCCGCCCCTCGTTTGCGAAGGAGAACAACCGTGACGTACGTGGTCGCCGAACCCTGCGTCGACGTGCTCGACCGGGCGTGCGTCGAAGAGTGCCCGGTCGAGTGCATCTACGAGGGCGGCCGGATGGCCTACATCCAGCCCGAGGAGTGCGTCGACTGCGGAGCCTGTGAACCGGTCTGCCCCGTCGAAGCCATCTACTTCGAGGAGGACCTGCCCGCGAAGTGGGGCCCGTTCGCCGAGGCCAACGTGGTGTTCTTCGCGACGATCGGCTCGCCGGGGGGTGCGTCGAAGGTCGACGGCCCGCAGCCGGACCCGGCGTTCGTCGCCGCGCTCCCGCCGCGGGAGGCCTGAGATGTCTGCGCCGCTGCCCTACGTCACGCTGCTCAACGACTTCTACTGGAAGTCCGGGGCGGATGGTCAGCTCCGGATGCAGCAGTGCTCCTCCTGCAAGGGGCTGATCCATCCGCCGAAGCCGGCGTGCCAGCGCTGCCGGAGCACCGCGTCGGAGATCCGGACGCTGTCCGGCTTCGGGACGGTCGTCGGCTTCACGGTCAACCACCGCTTCGCGCTGCCCGGACTGCCCGCGCCGTACGTCATCGCCCGAGTCGCGCCGGAGGAGGACGAAGGGGTCCGGCTGACCACCCGCCTGGTCGACGTCGAACCGGACGAGGTGCAGCTGGGCATGCGCGTCCGGGTCGTCTTCGAGCAGGTCGAGGACGTCTGGCTACCGCTGTTCACACCGGTCGCCGGTGAGCTGGGACAGCTCCCGGAGGACGAAGAGGGCCCGGCCGAGATCCGCGCCCGGGTGCGTCCGATGTTCACCACCCGCAAGTTCGAGGACGATGTCGTGCTGAGCGGCGTCGGCGCGTCCGACATGGGCCGGCGCCTGCGCGTGGACCCGCTGACGCTGACCGTGCAGGCGTGCGAGGCGGCGGTCGCCGACGCAGGTCTGACGATGGACGACATCGACGGCCTCTCCACCTACCCGGGCGGCGGTCCGGCGGGCGGGTTCGGCGAGGGCGGCGTCACCGCGCTCGAGGCGGCGCTGCGGATCCGCCCCACCTGGTACAACGGCGGCGCGGAGACGTTCGGCCCCGGCGGGTCGGTCATCGCCGCGATGCTCGCGGTCTCCGCCGGGCTGGCCCGGCACGTGCTCTGCTTCCGGACGATCTGGCAGTCGACGCACGACGAGATGCAGAAGCGGGGCGAGTTGGCGCCGACGTTCGGGCGCGTGCCCGGTGACAGCGGCTGGTCCGTTCCGTTCGGCGCCACGTCGGCCGCGCACGGGCTGGCGATCAACGCTCAAGCGCACTTCCGCAAGTACGGCACCACCCGGGAGACGCTCGGCTGGATCGCGCTCAACCAGCGCGCGAACGCAGGCCTCAACCCGGCCGCGACCTACCGCGACCCGATGAACATGGACGACTACCTCGGCGCGCGGCTGATCACCACGCCGTTCGGGCTCTACGACTGCGACGTGCCGGTGGACGCCTCGATCGCGGTGATCGTGTCGGCCGCCGACACCGCGGGCGACCTGCGGAAGCCACCGATCCGGGTGGAGGCCGTCGGCACCCAGCTGATCGAGCGGGTGGAGTGGGACCAGAGCACGTCGACGCACGAACCGCAGGTGCTCGGTCCAGCGGCGCACCTGTGGACCCGAACCGCACTGCGCCCGGACGACGTCGACGTGGCGCAGCTCTACGACGGCTTCACGTTCAACTGCCTGTCCTGGATCGAGGCACTCGGGTTCTGCGGAATCGGCGAGGCGAAGGACTTCCTGGACGGGGGCAAGAACATCGCGCGCGACGGCATCCTGCCGCTGAACACCCACGGTGGCCAGCTCTCACACGGCCGCACGCACGGGATGGGCCTGCTGCAGGAGGCGATCGTGCAGCTCCGCGGCGACGGTGGCGACCGACAGGTGACCGACGCCCGGGTGGCCGTGGTCAGCAGCGGGGGCCTGACGCCCAGCGGCGTGCTGCTGCTGCGGCGCGACTGACTGAGTCGGGGAGATCCAATGGTGGAACATGTCGTTGTCGTCGGCGCCGGCCTCGGTGGCGTCCGCACGGTCGAGCAGCTGCGCGCTAACGGGTACGAGGGCCGGATCACGCTGATCGGGGCCGAGGAACACCCGCCCTACGACCGGCCGCCGCTCTCGAAGCAGATCCTGTCCGGCGTCTGGGAGCACGACCGGGTGATCCTCCGGGACAAGCCCGCACTCGACGAGCTGAACGTGTCGTACCGACTCGGTGCGGCGGCGGTCGGGCTGCGGGTGGCGCCGGAAGGCGAGCACATCGTCGAGCTCGAAGACGGCTCGACGGTCTCCGGCGACGCGGTGGTGATCGCCACCGGCGTCACCGCCCGCACGCTGCCCGGGCAGCCGGACGCGGTCTGGACACTCCGGACGCTCGACGACGCGACCGCGCTGCGGGACGCGCTCGGCGACTCGCAGTCGATGCTCGTCGTGGGCGGTGGGTTCATCGGCGCCGAGGTCGCCCACGCGGCCCGGACCCGCGGGCTGGACGTCACGGTCCTGGAAGCGGCGCCGACGACCTGCGAACGGGCTCTCGGGCCGCAGATCGGCGCTCTGACCGCGCGCTTGTTCACCGAGGCGGGCGTCGACCTGCGCTGTGGCACCCCGCTGAGCCGGTTCATCGACGCGCACACCGTCGAGTTGGGGGACGGCTCGACGCTGTCGGCGGACATCGTGCTGGTCGGGATCGGGGCCACCCCCGACCTCGGCTGGTTGGCCGGCAGCGGATTGGACACGTCGGACGGCATCGCCTGCGACCGCATCGGCCGGGTGATCGGCGCCCCGAACGTCTGGGCGCTGGGCGACGTCGCCGCGTGGTGGGACACCGAACGCGACGCCCGGTGCCGCACCGAGCACTGGACGACGACCGTCGACCAGGCCGCGGTCGTCGCCAAGGACATCCTGGACCAGGAGTTGCCCGCGCCCGCGGTGCCGTACGTCTGGTCCGACCAGTTCGGCCTGAAAATCCAGCTCGTCGGCCGTCCCGACCTTGCCGACAACGTCTTACCCCTGGTCGGGGAGGGACTCGACGGCGGCCCGGTCCGGGGCACCGTCGTCGCGTACCTCGCCGGTGACCGCCTCGTAGCGGTCGCCGGGTTCGGCGCGCCCCGCTACCTTCCGCGCTTGCGCGGTCTGGTGGCGACCGGCGCGCACCGCGGCACCGTTCTGTCCCTCACCCAAGAGCTGATCGGCGGCGTGGTTCGCTGATCCGAACCCCGAGGCCGATCCCGAACCCGACAAGGGCCTCACCCGTGTCCAGACTCGACGACGCGTCCAGACCACATATCGCTCCCACCCCTGGTCCGTCCGACCCCCTGTCACCGAGCCGTCCTCCGGCCGGCTCCCGAACCACCGCCGGCCTACGGACGCCGCACCTCGTCGCGCTCCTCGTCATCGCGCACGCCCCGCTCATGCTGCTCTGGTCGGTGGTACCCGCCGCCTGGGCTCATGGACGGGTCGTCGCGACGCCGCTGGTGTTCCTCATCGCCGGGCTGATCCTGCTCGCCTACGTCGTCGGGTACCGGGGCCTGGGCCGTCAGATCCGGCACACCGGCGGCCTCTACGTGCAGGTGACCCTCGGCCTCGGGCGCACGATCGGGTTGGGTACCGCCGCGCTCGTCTTCGTCGCCTACCTCGGCATCGCTGCCGGGTTCTACGGCCTGCTAGCCCGGATCCTGGAGGCGCTGGTCGCCAGCGTCTTCGACATCGACCTCTCGCCCACCGTGGCCCTGGTTTTCGGTCTCGCGGTCATCCTCGGTGCGGTCCTGCTTCCGCTCCGAGTCGTGGTCTGGCTCGCGATCGTGGTGGCGGTGGAGCAGTTCATCGGCGTCATCTGGTTCGACCTGGTCGCACTCAACACACCGGCCGGCGACAGCGTCTCGTTCGACGCGCTGGACCCGGGTTGGCTGCTCTCCGGCTCGTTCGCGGTCGGGCTGGTGTTCGCCGTCACCGCGTTCATCGGCTCCGAGGTCGGCACGTCGTACAGCACGGAGCTCGCGGATCCGGTCCGCTCCGTGCCGAAGGCGACGGTCCTCTCCTACGGGCTCACCACGGTGGTGTTGGTGCTCAGCGCGTGGGCGGTCAGCGTCGCGGTCGGGGCGGAGAACGCCGCTGCCGCGCCGGGCAACGGAGAGGGCCTGGTGCCGGCGCTGGTCGCCCGGTTCGCCGGCGTCGGCGGTCAGTCACTCGCCATCGACCTGGTATTGGTCAACCTGGTGATCGGGCTGTTCGTCACCGGCGTCGTGCTCAACAACGCGGCGTCCCGGCAGGTGGCCGGTCTGGCGCGCGACGGCGTGCTCCCGCCGGCGTTCGCGGTCCGGGTGCCCGGTGGGCAGCCTCGGCCCGCGGCGACGTACGTGCAGCCCGTACTCGCCGGTGCGATCGCTCTGGTGGCGTCGTTCTCGGACACGGGTGTGCTGGCGCAGTGGCTGATCGTCACGGCGGGCTTGGCGATCCTCGGCTCGCTGACGCTGGCCTCGGCGGCGACCGCGGTCTGGTTCCTGCGCGGCGAGGCCGACGAGGGCGGCTTCTTCGGCTGGGAGGGCCAGGTGATCGCGGGCCTCACCGCGGTGGTCACGACCGGCGGGCTGTTCTGCTACGGGTTGTTCCGGATCCGTGAGGTGGCTCCGGGCGCGCCGCCGATGGCCGTCTGGCTGGTGCCACTGCTCATTGCGGGCGTGTTCAGCGCCGGGGTAGCCGCTGCGCTGGTGCTGCGGGGTAGCAAGCCGGAGGTGTACGCGGCGATCGGCAAGGGCCTCGTGGTCCGCCCCCGCCAGGACACGCGACCGGCCGCTGCGCCGCACCGCACGGGCCAGCCCGCGCGCTGGTACTGACTGCGGATACGACGAAGGGGGCAGCCGTCGGCTGCCCCCTTCGTGCTGTCTGCTCCCGCTCAGTCCGAGGCGGGCAAGGGCTGGGCGGTCTTGATCGTGAGCGTGCGCCCGTCGACCGCGATCTCGCCGGGGCCGGCGGCGACGCACAGCACCTCCAGGTTGCTGGCCTCGTCCAAATACCGCTTGCCCAGCAGCGTGTGCCGCTGCGCGGGGTGCGCCGGCGCGGCGGTGGCTTCCGCCTTGTCGTCGGGGCGCAGCATCGGCTCACCGGCGCAGGTGATCGTCACGTCGCCGCTGGGGACGCGGACGACGACCGCCTCGACGCTGGATACCGCGCTGCGCAGGCGCTGACCGACCGAATAAATGGGCATGGGGAGTCTCCTAGGGTCCGGGCAGGTCAGTCTTCGAACGGGTCGTTGGGGATGGACTCCGTCGTGAAGAAGTAGGGGGCGCCCCACGTGTCGGCCGGGTCCGCGGCGACCGTGGTCGCGGTCGGCCGGGTGGTGCGGATGTTCTTCTTCGCCAGCCAGCGCTCGGCCGAGTCGAGGTCGGCGACCCGGAACGTGACCGCATAGATCATATTGCCGTATTTCGCGACGTGACGGCCGAGATCCGACGCATCGTCCAGCGGCTGGACGAGCTTGAGCAGGGAGTCACCGAGCTGCACGATCTGGAACTTCGACTGGGTGACGTCGTCGACGCCGCTCTGCAGCGGCACGGCCTGCACCCGGTTGACGTACGACGCGGTCGCCGCGTCCAGGTCCTTCACCCCGAGCATGACGTGGGCCAGCCGGCGGATCGTGAGCGGGTGCTCCGACCACTTCCCCGCCTGCTCCGACCAGTCGTCCTTCAGCCGCGGGTCGTTCGGCATGTCGTGGGTGCACATCTCGGCCATCAGACCGAACATGTCCCGCGGGCTCGGGTAGAAGTAGCCGACGCCCTCGTCCATCTTCTCGACCTTGCCGCCGCCGGGCCGCCCGATGTAAATGCCCCGCTCGATCATGTTGTTGGCCAGCCCGGTCAGGTCGTCGACCCGGTAGCCGACCGAGTGCCAGTGGCGGCCGAACTTCGTGTAGAACTTGCCGACCGGCTTGGTGGCGTCCACCGGCGTGTTCGGGGCCATCGTCTCGATGCAGAGGTCGCCGACCATCATCAGGCTGGCCCACCGGTCCTCCGGCGGCAGGTAGTTGGGCTCGTCCTCGCCCATGTAGACCAGCGCTCCGAAGACGTCACGGTAGAAGTCGTTCAGCTTCTTGACGTCATCGGTCATGTGGATGCAGTGGATCATCTGGCCGATGCCGAAGTCACCGGTCTTCTTCGGAACTTGCTTCATTGAGGGTTCCTAAAAAGGGTGGGCGGGCGGGGGGTGTAGGGCCGGAGGCCGGAGGGGGTAGGCGGGACGTCAGAGGTGTTCGTACCACTCCAGGGCGGGCGGATTGCCGGTCATGTCCATCAGCTGTCCCTGGCTGATCCGGCCGTCGCCGATCGCGGCGAACAGCGCGC
>NZ_BAAAYN010000032.1:19035-44252 GCF_039536245.1 Cryptosporangium minutisporangium
GCCTCGTCGATCTCGTACACGCACAGGAACCGGCCGGCCGCCGGTGCCGCCGGGCCGGGCCCGATCGGGCGCAGCCGGTAACGGTTCGCTGCGGTGATCGACGGGACCGCTGCGCGCAGCTCGGGGACGTGGGTCTCCTCGTACCAGCGGTGGAACTCGTCGACCGCTTCCTCGGACACCGGCGTCGACCAGGCGAGCAGCAATGTCTTGGCCATTACGACCTCCATCTGGAGAGGGTTACCGCGCCAGGGCCGACGCGGTGGCGCGGGTGGTTCGGGTGGTGCGGTCGCCCGGCCGGGCGGTGGCCAGCGCGGCGAGCACCGCGGCCCGGACGGCGGCCGGCTTCTCGTCGACCACCTCGTCGACGAGCCCGGCGCGGGCCAGTTCGCCGGCGGTGAGCCGGAAGCTCGCCGCCAGCTCGGGAGCGCGGGACGCGTCCCGGTAGAGGATCGCGGCACCGGCCTCCGGCCCGATCACCGAGAAGACGGCGCCGCGCAGCACCAGCAACCGGTCGGTGTGGGCGAGCGCGAGGGCGCCGCCGCTACCGCCCTCGCCGACCACCAGCCCGACGCTGGCCGTGCGCAGCTCGGCGGCGGCGAGCAGCGTGCGGGCGATCTCGGCGGCCACACCGCCGGCCTCGGACGGCGGCGACGGATCGGCGCCGGGCGTGTCGACGAGCGTCAGCACCGGCAGGCCGAGCCGGTCGGCCAATCGGATCGCACGCTGGGCCAGCCGGAACGCGGCCGGTCCCGGGTGCGGGTTGCCGTGCCGGTCCATCGCCACCACGACGACGCGGTCGCCGTCCAGCGTCGCGAGGCCGGCCCGGACGCCGCGGTCGGTACCGCGCAGCTCCACCCAGCCGTCGGTGAGCATCGCCGCCCACTCCAGGCCCGACGGGCGGCTCGCCGCGCGAGCACCGGTCACCGCCGTCCAAGCGCCGCCCGCCGCCGCGTCGCGCGGCTCGTCGTCCGCACGGGTGGTCGCGGGACGCGGCCAGGCGTCCGGGTAGCGCGGACGCCCCGGCGGCACCCGCAGTGCCGCGCCCGGCGCCGCGCCGATCGCCGCGGCCAGCCAGCTCCGCTGGTCCGGACGTGCGACCAGGGCGTCCACCAGGCCGTGCGCGTGGGCCGACTCGGCGGTGTGCGACGTGGCGGGCGGGTAGGAGCCGGTCACCTGTGCGACGACCCGCGGACCGCCGAAGCCGATCGTCGCGGACGGCTCGGCCGCCCTCAGGTCGGTCAGCGACGCCCACGACGCGTACACCCCGCCGGTCGTGGGGGAGCGGAGCACCGCGGCCGACAGCAGCCCGGCCGCGGCGTGGTCGGCGACGGCGGATGCGGTTCGCCCCATCTGCACCAGCGAGAACATGCCCTCCTGCAGGCGGGCCCCGCCGCTGGCGACCAACGCGACGACCGGCAGACGGCGGTCGGTCGCCCGGCGGAACGCGCGGACGATGCGCTCACCGGCCACCACGCCCATCGTGCCGCCGTGCCGGTCGAACCGGCATTCGACGAGCGCGGCCTCGACCCCGTCCAGCTCCACGACGCCGGTGCGGACGGACTCGTCCGCCGCGGCCGGAGCCCGGTACTCGGGGAAGCGCAGCGGATCCGCCGACCGCAGGTCGGCGTCCCACTCCTCGCGGAGGCTCAGTGCGGCACCCTCGACGTCGTCCCGGCCGGCGGGGGATGCGAGCTCAGCTGTCATAGGTGTAGAACCCACGGCCGGTCTTCTGGCCCAACCAGCCGAGCCGGACGTACTGCTTCAGCAGCGGTGGGGGGAAGTACTTCGGGTCCTTGTACTCCTCGTACATCGACGCGGCCATGTCGTGCACGATGTCCAGCCCGATCAGGTCGGCCAGCCGGAACGGCCCCATCCGGTGGTTGAAGCCGAGCTGGAGGACCTCGTCGATGGACTCCATCGGCGCGACCCCGCGCTCGAACGCCCGGATCGCGTCGAGCAGGAACGGCACGACGAGCAGGTTGCCGACGAAGCCGGGGACGTCGTTGATCAGCACCGGCGTCTTGCCCAGGTCTTTCGCGAACGCGACGAAGGCGTCGATGTTCGCGGGCAGCGTGAGCGGGGTCTTGATCACCTCGACCAGCTTCATCACCGGCACCGGGTTGAAGAAGTGCAGGCCGACGATCGCCTCCGGGCGCTGCGTCGCGCCGGCGAGGATCACCAGCGGAATCGTCGAGGTGTTCGAGCCGATCAGCGTCTCGGGGCCGACGAGCTCGTCGATCCGGCGGAGCAGGTCCTGCTTGAGTGCGACGTCCTCGTAGACCGCCTCGACGACCAGGTCCGCCTCGGTGATCGAGTCGAGGTCGGTGCCGAACCGGAGCTTGTCGAGCGCGGCCTGCTTGTCGTCCGCGCTGATCCGGCCGCGTCCGAGCTGACGGTCCAGGCCGGCGACGACCTTCTGCTGCCCGGCCTCGACGGCGGCCGCGTCCTTCTCGACGACGACCACCTCGTACCCGCGCTGGGCCGCCACCTGCGCGACGCCCCCACCCATCGTGCCGCAGCCGATCACGGCCACCCGCTTTATCTGCACGCGTACTCCTCGAACGGCCGCTTATTTTGAATGTTGTCAATGTATCTATACCGGAGTGGCCTGGACCGGACAAGATCGTGTAGGTCACCGATGGCGATTCCCTGCGCGACGCCGGACGCGTCGGTCGCGTCCCACTGCGGGCGATTCCGGCCGGACCGCCGTCGCGGCCCGCGCCGTCCGTTATCGTTAGGTGGTTGCAAAAGTATCGACGCTTTGATTGCGGGTCGCTCTGATGGACGAGACAGCTGACTCTGTGACCGGAGGCCCTCTCCTCACGGGCACCCTGTACCTCGACGGTGCGTGGAAGGACGCGGCGGACGGTCGCACGTTCGCGGTGACCGACCCGGCAACCGGCGAGGTCATCGGCCGGGTCGCCGACGCCGACCGCTGCGACGCCGTTTCGGCGGTGGAGGCGGCGGTCGCGGCCTTCGAGCCCTGGGCGGCGCGGACGGCGTACCAGCGGGCCGACTTCCTCACCGCGGCACACCGCCTGATGCTCGAGCGCGCCGACGACCTGGCCCTGCTGATGACCCGCGAACAAGGCAAGCCGCTGAAGATGGCGCGCAACGAGGTGCGCTACGGCGCGGACTTCCTCGCCTGGTACGCCGAGGAGGCGAAGCGCGTCTACGGCAGCACGATCCCGTCCGCGCGCGCCGACCAGCGCTTCACCGTGCTGCGTCAGCCGGTCGGTGTGGTCGCGGCGATCACGCCGTGGAACTACCCGATCTCTATGATCACCAGGAAGGTCGCGCCGGCGCTCGCGGCCGGCTGCACGATCGTCCTCAAGCCCGCCGAGCAGACCCCGCTGTGCGCGGTCGCGATGTTCCAGATCTTCCACGACGCCGGGCTGCCGGCCGGCGTCGTCAACCTGGTCACCACCAGCGACCCGGTGACGACCGGAGACGTCTTCCTGGAATCGCCGGCCGTCCGCAAGCTCACGTTCACCGGCTCCACCGAGGTGGGCAAGCAGCTGGCCGCGCGGGCGGCCGCGACGATGAAGCGGGTGTCGCTCGAGCTCGGCGGTCACGCGCCGTTCCTGGTGTTCGACGACGCGGATCCGGTGCGGGCCGCCAAGGGCGCGGCGCTGGTGAAGTTCCTCAACACCGGCCAGGCCTGCATCTGCCCGAACCGGATCTACGTCCAGCGCTCGATCCACGATCGGTTCGTCGAGGCGCTCTGCGAGCGCGTCGGCGCGCTGCGGGCCGGCTCCGGACTCGACCCGGCGGTCGGCATCGGTCCGTTGATCGACGCCGACGCGCTGGCCAAGATGGAGCGGCACGTCTCGGACGCCCACGCGAAGGGTGCGCGGGTGCTCACCGGCGGTCAGCGGCTGCAGGGGGCCGGGCTGGACGGCGGCTACTTCTTCGCTCCGACCGTGCTCGCGGACGTGACCCCCGAGATGGCCGTCTACCGCGAGGAGACGTTCGGCCCGATCGCCGCGGTGCTGCCGTTCGACGACGAGCGCGAGGTGATCCAGGCCGCGAACGACACCACCTACGGCCTGGCGTCCTACGTCTACACCCAGGACATCGGACGGGCCGTGCGTGTGTCGGAAGGGCTGCGCTTCGGCATCGTCGGGATCAACGACATCAACCCGACCGCCGCGGCCGCGCCGTTCGGCGGCACCAAGGAGAGCGGCCTCGGCCGCGAGGGCGGGGCGCAGGGCATCGGCGAGTACCTGGACGAGAAGCTGGTCGGCTTGGCGATCTGATCCGCCGGTCGCGGTCGGCCCTCAGCGCCGGGTACCGCCACCGGCGGCGCAGCGGGCCCGCGATCTGCGGGAACGATGCCGCGCGGCGGTAGGGTGCGCGGAGCGAGACGCTCCCGCCGGGAATGGCGGGCGAGTACCACGGGCGCGCGGCCTGCGCCGCGATCGGAGGAGAGATGGCCACGGACGACGCGGTGCTGATCAGCGAGCCCACACCGGGCGTCCGGTTGCTCACGCTCAACCGGCCCCAGGTGCGCAACGCGATGACCGGCGAGATGACCGCCGCCTGGGGCACTGCGATCGAGGAGGTCGCGGCCGACCGGGACACCCGGGTCGCGGTGGTCACCGGTGCCGGGAGTTCGTTCTGCTCCGGTGCCGACCTCTCCTGGCTCGACCAGGCCGCCGGGCACGACGTCACCACCGATCGGCTGCGCGACCGGATGCTGCCGTTCTACCGGACCTGGCTGCGCCCCCGGTCGCTGCCGTTCCCGGTGATCGCCGCGATCAACGGCCCGGTGGTCGGCGCGGCGGTCTGCCTGGCGCTCTCCTGCGACCTCCGGTACGCCGGCCCCGGCGCGATGTTCAGCACGCCGTTCATCTACCTCGGTACGCACGCCGGGATGGGCGCGACCTGGCTGCTCCAGGAGGCGATCGGGGTGTCCAGGGCACGGGAGATGCTCTACACCGGCCGGGAGGTGTTCTCGGAGGAGGCGCTCGAGTGGGGACTGATCGGCGGCGTCGCCGACGACGTCCTCGCGCACTCCCTGAAGATCGCCGAGCAGATCGCCGGCGCCGCACCGATCGCCACCCGACTCACCAAGGCCGGCTTGGAACAGGCGGCGCACGGGCTGGAGGCGTCCCTGCAGTGGGAGGCGCTCGCCCAGCCGGTGACGATGACGACGGCGGACCTCCACGAAGGCATCGAAGCCAGGCGGCACCGACGCTCGCCAAACTTCCGCGGCTTGTGACAATCCACACCAAGATGTCGAACAATCGAACAGCCACGCGGGTCGACGTCCACTGGGCGGGACGGCGTATATTGATATTTAAACGAATGTCGAGGCGCTAGCCGAGGGAGTCTAGTGCGGCGCTGCCCGCGCAGGCCGTATAGGCATCGACGACGCCGAGCACTAGCCAGGGCCAAGGCCCGGCACAGTGAGGAGCAAATTCGGTGACTCCACCTTCCGCCGACGCGGTGAGCGCGACCGAGGTTTTCAAGGCCCTGGGCGACCCGATCCGCTGGAGCATCGTGCAGCAGATGGCTGCCACGGACGAGCTTGCTTGCAGCACGCTCGAAGAGACCCTGCCGATCTCGAAGCCCAGCATCTCGTACCACACGAAGATCCTGAGCCAGGCCGGGTTGATCTCGACGCGCAAGCAGGGTCGGAACTTCTTCTACACGCTGCGGCGAGACGTACTCCGCGGGCTGATCGACGACGTCTGGGCACTGGCGCCCGAGCCACGGCCGGTCGGCGACGGCGGCCAGCTCGAGCACAAGCCGACGCCGATCCGCCGTCGGCGGAGTGGCACCACGACCCGGCTCCGCCAGGCGGCCGGCGACGAGGGCCGCGAAACCGAGGTCACGCTGCTCACCTGGTGAGCGATCGCGACGAGGGCCCGTGCGAATCGCACGGGCCCTTTCGCATGTCTGCGCCGCGCCCTGGGGCCGCCGCGCTCTGGGGCCGCCGCGCTCTGGGGCCGCCGCGCTCTGGGGCTGCCGCGAGTGGCCGCCACGCCGGGGCCGCTTTCTGGGGGCCGACAACGAAGTGTGGTGTCGGCGTCGGCCGACACCACACCTTGTTGTCACGCAGCGGGCAGCGTCACTCGAAGACGACCGTGGCCGTGCCGGGCGCGAGCACCGTGCCGTCCTGCGTCTCGGTCCAGATCTTCAGCTCGGCGCTGATCACACCGTCGTCCTCGTTGACCGCCGAGACGACGCCTCGCGCGGTCACCGTCTGACCCTTGAGGTTCGGGTTGCGGAACTGGCACGACAGCCGGGCGATCCGGCCCCGGCCGGCCACCCACTCGCGCACCAGGACGTGCAGGTACGACCACTGCAGGTTGCCCATCCCGAACGCGGTCGGGTAACCGGCCGCGCGCCCGGCCTCGTCGTCCATGTGGATCGGGACGAACTCGTCGTTCACCGCGGCGTACCGGTTCCAGGCGGCGAAGCCGGTCTCCCGGACGAACGGCGGCAGCTCCTCGCCGACCGTCGGCGCCACACTTATCTGCTGGGTCATCGGAGTCCTCCCCGTCAATACCGGATCAGCGTGCTGCGGGTGCGCTTGACGACCGCGCCGTCCTGGTTCGTCCAGGTGTCCGCGGTGACCGTGAACAGCATCAGCCCGAGCCGTCCCTCCCGCTCGGAGTAGGACTCCAAGCGGTTCTCGCTGGTGATGACGTCACCGGGACGGATCGGCGTGCCGTACTCGGACTCCATCCCGCCGTTGAGCTGGAACTGCAGACCCGGCCCTGGGACGCCGGCCAGCTGCTCGGTGCGGTCGGCGGCGTTCGCGTCCGAGGTGGCCTTTCCGGTGGACTCGCTGGCCGCGACCGCCCAGGCGAACGGGTTGAACTCCTCGGGCGCGTGTGCGGCGTCGACGAAGACCCGCGGCGGCTTCTCCGGCCAGTAGACGGCCAGCGCCCAGCGGCGGATGTCGGACTCGGACACCGGATGGCTGATCCGACGGGTCAACAGGTTGCCGAGCGCGCCGCGCATGGCGTCGGACACGTTCGTTCTCATCGGACCTCCCGTGGCGACCGTGCGCCTCGATGCGTACAGGTGCTTAGATACTTGCCTAAATTTCTACTGGTCTGGAATCGATCGGTCAACGGGTTCGTCACCCGAGGTCGTCGATGAACGCTTTGAGCTGGCGCGTCGTGCGGCACTCGACTACCTCGTCGCAGTGTGGCGCGTACTGTCCGATCACCGAGTCGCCGCTGTCCCAGGCCCCCCGCGACTCGGGATTGAGCCAGTACAGCTGGGCCGCTCGCGCCCGCAGCCGCCCGACGATCTCCGCGCGCGGCGCGTGGTAGTTCGCGCGGGCGTCGCCGAGGATCAGAACCGTGGTCCGGCTGGTGATCTGCGCCCCCCAGGCGGCGTCGAAATCCTCGAGGGCGTGGCCGTAGTCGGAGTGGCCGTCCAGCCAGACGCCCAGCCCTTCGGTGTTGATCCGGCGGGTCGCCGCGGCGAGGTCGGGCTCGGTCGCGAGGAGGTCGGTGACCTCGTCCACCCCGTCGACGAAGACGAACGTCCGCACCGACGCGAACGCGTCCCGCAGCGCGGAGACCAGGTAGAGCGTGAACGTCGCGAACGTCGACACCGATCCGGAGACGTCCGCGAGCACCACGAGCCGGGGCTTCGGCGGACGCGGCGGGCGGTACACGACCGTGGCCGGAACACCGCCGGTCGACAGCGCCCTCCGCACCGTGCGTCGGACGTCCGGGCGGTGGGTGGGGCGGTGTCGTCGCCGCTGGGCGAGCCGCGCGGCCAGCACCCGGGCGAGCGGATCCACGATCTCCCGCAGCCTCGCGATCTCCTTCGCGGAGGCGGTGAGGAACGCCACGTCCTCGGGGAGGGGTGTGCGCAGCGTCTTCGCGACCGCGGCCGCGCCTCGATCGGCCACCAGCCGGCGACGGATCTCCGCCTCGACCTCGATCCGGAACGCCTGCACCGCCGCCTCGGCGTGCTCGGTCCGCAGCCGGGCGTCCAGCGCGCCGTCCACCTCGTCGGTGAGCAGCTCGGTGACCAGGCGGTCGGCGTCGACCGCGCGCATCGTCCGGTACAGGTAGTAGGTTCCGGCGACCGGACGACCCGGCTGGACGTCCGCGTGCCGGTCGACCAGGACGGCGGCGAGGGCCCGTTGCAGCGTGACGTCGCCGGCGCGCAACGCGTCGAGCAGCAGCGCGCGCAGGGCGTCGTCGTCGAGCGTGGTGAGTACCGGGCCCGGCCCGGAACCCGATGACGGGTCGGCTGCGGGGCGGAAGAACAGATCGAAGACCGTGTCGAAAGCGTGCTCGTGCGCGGCGGTCTTGACCATCGCGGTCCGCAGCGCCACCTGCACCTCGGCCCGGCGGCCGACGTCGACGTGCTCCAGGGCGCGGACCGCGTCGATCTGCTCGCTGACCGAGATCGGCAGCCCGATCGTGCGCAGCTCCGCGACCAGGTGCTCCACCGCGGCGAGCATCAGTCGCCGCCGTCCGGGGTGTCGAGGAAGGCCAGTACGGCGTCCAGGCACCGGACGTCGGAGGCGAGCCCGAAGTGGTCCACCCCCGGCAGCACCCGCAGGGCCGCCTGGCCGAACGCGGCGGCCAGGTCGTCGGCGGGCGCATTGAAGTCCCGGTCGCCGAGCAGGACCAGGACCTTCGCGTCGACTTTGGCGAGAGCGTCCGGGTCGACCGCGGGCTTCGGGATCTCCAGGTAGCGACGCACGTCGTCGACGTCGTTCCCGGCCGACCGGGCCATCCGGCGGAACAGGCGGCCGACGCCCCCGTCCTCGTCCTCGTCGGCGAGCGCCGCCGCCAGCCGGAGCGGCCCGGCCGGATTCGGCCGCAGCACCCCGTTGCCGACACCGAGCAGCACGAGCCGCCGGAAGCGGCTGGGGTCCCGGGAGGCCGTGGCGGCGAGCAGTTGCGCTCCGGCCGAGAAGCCGACCGCGTCGACCGGCCCGACGCCCTCCAGCCTTCTGACCAGGTCGTCAACGATCTCTTCGCCGCGCGCCTGGTCCGGCGGCGGGCCGTCGCCGTGGCCGGGGAGGTGGTAGCCGATCACCGTGCGCCCGGCGGCCTCGAGCAGGTCGATCCAGCCGATGCGCCGGAAGTTGTGGTCGATCGACGAGCCGGCGCCGTGGACGAGCAGCACACTCATGCCGACGCTCCGGTGAATTCGGTGGTCGCGCGAACGATGTCGCTCTGGTTCTTCAATAGCACGTGCAAGTAGTTCTTCACCGTGGCGTCGGTGATCGTGTCCCCGACGTCCTCGGCGAGCAGCACCAGCGCCCGGGCCCAGTCCAGCGTCTCGGAGACCGACGGGCGCTTCTTGAGGTCCATCGCCCGCAACGATCGGACGACGTCGGCCACCTGCGCGGCGAGCCGCTCGGAGATGCCGGGGACGCGGGCCAGGATGATGTCCCGCTCCCGCTCCGGATCGGGGTAGTCCAGGTGCAGGAACAGGCACCGACGCTTGAGCGCTTCGGACAGGTCACGGCTCGCGTTCGAGGTGAGGAACACCAGCGGTGTCCGGCGCGCGGTGATCGTGCCCAGCTCCGGCACCGAGACCTGGTAGTCCGAGAGCACCTCCAGCAGCAGCGCCTCGGTCTCCACCTCCAGCCGGTCCACCTCGTCGACCAGCAGGACGACCGGGTCCTCCGCCCGGATCGCGGCGAGCAGCGGGCGAGCGAGCAGGAACGCCTCGTCGAACAGGTCGTCGAGGTTTGTGTCCGCACCGGCCCCGGTGGCCTGGATACGCAGCAACTGCTTGCGGAAGTCCCACTCGTAGAGCGCCTTGGACTCGTCCAGGCCCTCGTAGCACTGCAGGCGGATCAGACGGGCGCCGGTGGCCTTCGCCACCGACTTGGCCAGCTCGGTCTTGCCGGTGCCCGCGGGCCCTTCGACGAGGATCGGTTTGGCCATCCGCGCGGCCAGGTGGACGGTGCCGGCGATCCGGTCGTCCGGAAGGTAGTCGACCGCCCGTAACCGCGCGGCCGCGTCCTGCGCCGAGCTAAAACCAGGTGCCTTCTCCACGGGGTCCCTCTCTCGCCGCCGCCGTCGGCGCGCCTTGACGCGGACCGAACTCCTGCATAATTTCAGAACTGTCAAAGCATCGGGGGCCGATGAGGTCCCTCCCTGGAGGAGTTTCATGGATTTTGAGCTCACCCCGGACCAGAAACTCTTCCGGGCGACCACGAAGAAGTTCCTCGACACCGAGGTACCTCTCAGCACCGTCCGGGAATTGTCCACCGGTCCGCACGGCTTCGCTCGGGACTGGTGGACCCGGGGCGCCGAGCTCGGATGGACCGCGCTGCTCGTCCCCGAGGAGCAGGGCGGCGGCAGCGTGTCCGACGCCGGCCTGCTCGACCTGCTGATCGTCGCGGAGGAGATGGGGCGGCTGGTCTCGCCCGGTCCGCTGCTCCCCGTCAACGTCGTGCTGTCCGCGCTGGTGGAGGCCGGTGGACACGAGTCCACCGTCGAGAGCCTGATGGCCGGGGAGACGATCGGGACCTGGGCGGTCTACGAGCCGGGCAGCGGCTGGACACCGGACGACCCGAGTGTCACCGCGACCCCGACCGACGACGGCTGGACGCTGAGCGGCGTCAAGGACCGGGTGGAGGCGGCTGAGGCGGCCGACCTGTTCCTGGTGACCGTGCGCGCGCCCGAGGGCCTGACCCAGTTCCTGGTGCCCGCGGACGCGCCCGGCCTGCGGGTCGAGCCGTCGTGGTCGCTCGACCTGGTCCGCCGCTTCGGTGAGCTCCACCTCGACGACGTCCAGGTGCCGGCCACCGCGCTGGTGGGGCGGTTGGGTGCGGCGGCGCCGCTCGTCGACCGGCAGCGGCTGATCGCGTCGGTGCTGCAGAGCGCGGAGACCGCCGGTGCGGTCGACCGGGTACTGGAGTTCACGATCGCGTGGGCGTTCGACCGGTACTCGTTCGGGCGGCCGCTCGCGTCCTACCAGGCGCTCAAGCACCGGTTCGCGGACATGAAGACCTGGCTCGAGGCCTGCCACGGCATCGTGTCGGCGGCCGGTCGAGCCGTGCAGGACCGCTCCGGGGACGCGGCCGAGCTGGTCGCCGCGGCCGCCTCGTACGTCGGCTCCAAGGCGACCGACATCATCCAGGACTGCGTCCAGCTGCACGGCGGTATCGGCGTCACCTGGGAGCACGACCTGCACCTCTACCTCCGGCGCGCCACCGTCAACCGGGCGCTCTACGGAACGCCGGAGGAGCACCGGCGTGCGCTCGCCGATCTCGTCATCGCCTCGGAAGGTGTGTCCGCATGAGCACTGAATCCGTCCAGCCCGTCGAGGACTTCCGGCTCCGCGCCCGGGAGTGGCTCGCCGAGAACATGCCGCGCCTGGAGGACCGGGACGCGAGCCTGGACGACCCGGAGAACGACGACGCGTCCTGGGCCCGTACCAAGGAACTCCAGCGGAAGCTCTGGGACGGCGGCTTCGCCGGCATCGGGTTCCCGCGCGAGTACGGCGGCCTGGGGCTGACTCGGGAGCACCAGCGGGCGTTCAGCGCGGAGTCGGCGCCGTACGAGATGCCGCTCCGGATCAACGTCCCGACGCTGGCCATCTGCGCGGCCACGATCCTTGACATGGGCAGCGAGCAGCAGAAGCGGGACCGCATCGGCGGTGCGCTGCGCGGCGACGAGCTCATGGTGCAGTTCCTCTCCGAGCCACGCGGTGGCTCCGACCTCGCCGGGGTCACGACCAAGGCCGAGCGGGACGGTGACGTCTGGATCCTCAACGGCGCGAAGATCTGGAGCTCCGGCGCGTACGCCGCGGACTACGGGCTCTGCCTGGTGCGTACCGACTGGTCGGTGCCGAAGCACGCCGGGCTGACGATGTTCCTGGTGCCGGTCAAGGCGCCGGGGGTCACGATCCGGCGGATCCGGCAGGTGAACGGTTCGACGGAGTTCTGCGAGGAGTTCTTCGACGACGTCATGCTGCCCGCCGACGCGGTGGTCGGCGAGGTCAACGGCGGCTGGGCCGTGGCGTCCCGGCAGCTGTACTGGGAGCGCACGGCGATGGGCGGCGGCTCGCCGTACATCAGCGGCGTCGGGCGGGGCATCGCGTCCGCGGCGGACCAGCCGCTGCAGGCGCTGGCCCGGGCCGTGGGCCGGGTCGACGACCCGAAGGTGCGTGAGCTGATCGGCGAGTCGCGCGCCAACCACCTCGTGCAGGACCACCTGGTGCGGCGGGTGATGGCGGGGCTGGCCGGTGGACACCTCCCGGGGCCGTCGGCGTCGATGACCCGCCTGTTCCACGCGGAGACCGACTGGCGCGACAGCGACATCCGCCTGGAGATCGCCGGCGGTGCGGCGGTGACCGGCCCGGTGGGCGACCACGGCCCCGGCCAGGTCGGCGAGTTCTTCCTCAACCGGCAGGCCGGGAGCCTCGGCGGCGGCAGCACGGAGATGGCGCGCAACGTGATCAGCGAGCGCGTGCTCGGGATGCCGCGCGAGTACGCGGCCGACCGGGACGTGCCGTTCAACCAGGTGGAGCAGGGCCGCGCCTGACGCGGCGGGGATGACGGGCCGGGACGTGCCGTTCAACCAGGTGGAGCAGGGCCGCGCCTGACGCGGCGGGGATGACGGGCCGGGACGTGCCGTTCAACCAGGTGGAGCAGGGCCGCGCCTGACGCGACGGGACGGCCGGGGTGGCCCCTCCGTGGGCTGCCCCGCGTCCGTCATCCGGCGGTGACGAGCCAGGCCGAAGCCCGCACCCAGACGCCGTCCGGCCGCTGGCGCGCGTCGAACCGGGCCGCCATCGCGGCGAGCGCCCGATCCGCCGGAGCGTCGTCCAGTGCGGCCAGCAACGCGCGCACCCGTGACGTCGTGGTCACGTACGCCAGCACGTCGGGAACGTCGGAGCCGAGCCGGGCCGGCTGGTGCACCGGCTGGACCCGCGCGTCGGCGAATCCGACGCTCGTGAGCAGGGTGGCGATCCACTCCGGGTCGGCGAACGGATCGGGGTCGGGGACCGGCCTGCCACCGCAGTCCCGTACGGCGTGCAGCGGAATCGAGAACACCTCGTTGCGGTCCTCGCTCTGCCAGCACAGGAACACCAGCCGGCCGCCCGGCCGCAGTGCCGTGCGGAACCGGGCGAACGCCGCTGCGGGGTCGTCGAAGAACATGACGCCGAAGCTGCTGATCACCACGTCGTAGGCGGCAGCAGGCAGCGGGTGGACCTGGGCGTCGCCGTGCACGAACGAGACGCACCGCAGGTCGGCGTCGCGGGCCTCACGGCGCGCGACCTCGAGCAGCGGCGCGGAGAAGTCCAGGCCGACGACGCGCCCGGCCGGGCCGACCCGCCGGGCCACCTCGATCGTGAGGTCGCCGCACCCGCAGCCGACGTCGAGCACGTGGTCGCCCGCCCGGAGAGCCGCCGCCCGCAGTAACTGGGGGACGAGCCGTCGGCGGACCGCTGTGTGCCGGGCGCGCTCGGCGAGCCAGCGCCGCCCCGTATCGCCGTTCCACCGTGTCCGCTGGGCCGCGTTCGTCACCGGTGAACTCATTTCGACCGGTGGCTGCTGAGGTCGCTGGACCGTGGCGAAGGCCGGAGGGTGAAAGGGTTCATCGTCGGCTCCCGGGAAGCGTTCCGTGGAGCCAGTCTCGCGGGTGCCCGGGCGCCCGGTCCACTCACCGAGTGGACCGGGCGCTCCGGTTGGTCGGGGTGCCTACTTCACGAGTTCGCGGCGGAGGATCTTGCCGGTGGGTGTCCTGGGCAGGTCCTCGACGAACGTGACGACGTCCGGCGTCTTGGACGTGCGCAGCCGGCTCCGGACGAACTCCCGCACGCCGTCCTCGGTGAGGTCCGCACCCGGCCGGGCGATGACGAACGCGCCGATCCGCTGGCCCCACTCCTCGTCCGGGATCCCCACCACGACGGCCTCGGCGACCCCGGGCAGCTGGTGGATCGCCTCCTCGATCTCGGCGGGTGCGATGTTCTCGCCGCCGCGGATGATCGTGTCGTCCGCGCGCCCCCGGACGAACAGGTAACCGTCCGCGTCGAGGTAGCCCTCGTCCCGGGTGGGGAACCAGCCGTCGGCGTCGATCCGGCTGCCGCCCTGGCGGTACTCACCGGCGACCTGCGGTCCGCGGACGAAGATCGCGCCGATCTCGCCGGGCGCGGCCGGCGCTCCGTCGGTGTTCCGGATCTGGATCTCGACGCTCGGCAGCGGACGCCCGACCGACCCGAGCCGCGCGCGAACCGCCGGGTCGTCGCTCGCGGCGGCGGCGCGGTGGTCGTCCGGCCCGAGCACCGCGATCGAGGACGACGTCTCGGTCAGCCCGTACGCGTTGACGAACCCGACGTCCGGCAGCAGCCTCAGCGCACGCTCCAGGATCGACGGGGCGAGCGGTGCGCCGCCGTAGGAGAGCGAGCGCAGCGTGGGCGGCGCCGCCACGGTGCCGGCCTCCAGCACGTCGACGATCCGGGACAGCATCGTCGGCACCACCATCGCGTTGGTGATGCCTTCGTCCGCGACCGTGCGGAGCCAGCCCTCCGGCGTGAACTTGTCCAGGTAGACGATCCGCCGTCCGCTGTAGAGGTTCGACAGCAGGTTCGCGACGGCCGCGATGTGGTACGGCGGCACGCTGACGACGACCGCGTCGGTGGGGGAGGCGCCGCTGAACTCCACGGTGTCCAGCACGTACGCCGCGAGGTGGCGGTGGCGGAGCACGGCGCTCTTCGGCGCTGCGGTGGTGCCACTGGTCAACAGCAGCACGGCCTCCGCGTCCGGATCCGGCTCGGGCGGCAGGGTGACGTCCGGCGCGGTGCCCTGGGTCAGGGTCAGCCACTCGTCCACGGTGACGGCGCCGCCCGCGGTGATCGTGGAGTCGGCGGTGATGACGTAGGGCTGGTCCTGCGCCGCGACGACGTCGACCAGTTGCTCGTGGGAAAGCCGGTAGTTCAGCGGGAGGAACGGCACGCCGGCGGTGGCGGCGGCGAACAGCGCGATCGGGAAGCCGATGCCGTTCTCGCCGAGGTAGACCACGGTCCGCGCGCCCGACGCGAGCACGTGCGCAGCCCCGACGCGAGCGCGCTGCTGCAGGTCGAGGCCGGTCAGACCGGTCTGCGCGGTGCCGAGAAGGGTTCGGTCGCCGTGGCCGGCGACGGTCATGTCGAGCAGGGTGAGGAGGTTCATCGTGCTCCTGCCGTCGTCTGGCGAATCGTCCAGACGCTAAGTTTCTTGTTAGACGAATGTCAATGTATGGTGATGCGTCGCTCAGGGAGCGTCGGACGGCACGCGCTTCGGGCGCCAGGTCGTCGCGAGGAGCAGCGCGGTGCCACCGAGCCCGGCGACGACCGCGACGAGGAGGCCGGCCAGCCCGGTGATCTCGATGTCGAGCGCGTGGTCGACCGAGATCCGCCCCGGTCCGATCGCCGCGAGCCCGGCCGAGACCACCGCGATCATCAGGACGTACTCATACCCGTCCCGGAAGACGAAGAAGCCGTTCGGGCGGTGCGCGACGATCGCGGCGACGGCCATGACGCCGATCGTCGCGGCGCAGGCCAACGGCGTGAGCAGACCGAGAATCAGCCCGGCTCCGGCGGCCAGCTCGGTGACCACGCTGGCCCACGCCTGGAAGGTGCCCGGCCGCAGCCCCAGGCTCTCGAACCAGCCGGCGGTGCCGGCGATCTTGCCGCCGCCGAACCAGTGATTCCAGCCGTGCATCAGCAGGGTGGCGCCGAGGCTGAGCCGGATCAGCAGCAGGCCGACGTCTACCCAGCTCATCGCGGGATCCCGAGGGGGAGAACGTTCATGGGCGCCCTCTGTTCGATCGATCGAAATATTGACGACCATCTAATCATATGAGTGACTGGAGGTGCGCCGGAACGGCGTCCGGAGCAAGACTGCGGGAGGCGGGATGACTGCGGTACGACCGTTGCGAGCGGTAGCCGACCCGCCCCGAGCGGCTGCCGGCGGTGTCGCCGCGGACGCCTGGTTATCACCGGGCGTCGATCAGCTCCTCCGCTCGCTGAACCTCTGGCGGGTCGGCACGGATCACTTTCTGGCCATGGCCGCGGACCCCGACTGGCCTGCCTTCCCCGCTGCGCAGCTCGTCGCCGCGCTGGTGACGGCCGCCGAGCGCAGCGTCCCGGAGTGTCGGGTGCGACTGGTCTCGTGGTCGCCGGGCGCGCTTCCGTCGGCCCGGCGCTCGGTGCGGATCGTGGTCGACGCCGTACACCGCGGCCCGTCCGGTGACGTGACGGCCCAGCTGACCGTGGACCAGCGCGACTCCGCCCGGGGCCCGCGGCGTCGACACGGGCACGCGATCGTGCTGCTGACGCCGGACGTTCCGGCGGCGGCCGACGTCGTCGGGGTGGCGTCCGGGCGGGCCGGTGACCGTCCGGCGGCGTCCGTTGCCGTTCGTCCCGCAGCGCGGTTTGCCGTTCGTCCGGCGGTGCCCATCGGTGCGCGGGAAGTGGGAGCGAGCGGGCTCGTCCCGCCGGACCTTCCGACGATGCTCGCGGCCGGAGCCCTCGGCGATCGGCTCTCGGTCGATCCGACCACCGGTCGAGCGCTCCTGGCCTACTTCGGTGCGGCGCTCACCGTGCCGGCGGACAGCCGCGGCCAGCGGGCCACCGTAGTGGCGTCAACGGTCGCCTTCCTCGCGCCCGCCGGGCACGGGACGGGTCTGACGCTCGGACGGGTGGGTACGGGCGGCGGCGAGCTGCCGGCCGAGGGGCACGCGCACGCGATGACCGAGTTCCGGACACCGGCCGGTGTGCCCGTCGTGCAGACCTCCCAAGCCGTGATCCTGTCCCGCTGACCGGGGCGCCCGGGTACCTCGACCGGCCCGCCCGCTTGCCGCAGGCCTTCCGGTAGACTTTTCCGGTCGGTACCGGAGCGGTGTGCTGCGCCGGTTCCAGTGCGAGCTGGGAGGTCACACCATGCCGTCCGCGGCGGGCAAAGCGGAGAAGTCGGCGCGAGCGCGGCGACCCCGCGGCTCGATCAACCCGACCGACATCATCGCGGGGGCCTTCGACTTCTTTCGCGACACTCCGCTCGAGCAGTGGAGCATCCCTCAGCTGGCCGCGCACCTCGACGTCGGCGTCACCAGCATCTACTGGTACTTCCGCACCAAGCGGGAGCTGGTCGTGGCGATGACCGAGGCGGCGCTCTCCTCGTTCTACGAGCGGATGCCGCCACTGCGCGGTGACGATTGGGAGGAGCTGCTCCGCAACTTCTTCCTCGACTACCACCGGCTGCTCGCCGCCGACGAGCTCGCCTGCGATCTGATCGTCCGGCAGATCGGCGCGTCCGGCGACGAGACGACCGCCCGGTCGTGGCCGCGGGCGCAGGAGCTGTTCACCGCGCTGGCCGCCGCCGGGCTGCCGGATGCGCTGGTGCAGCACGCGTTCTTCACGCTGTCCGTCTACACGCAGGGCTTCCTGCTGGTCGAGCGCAAGGGCCGGTACGCGCCGCCGCTGTCCACCGCTGCACCCGACGACCCGTCGAGCGAGCTCGAGTTCGGGATCACGAACATCCTTCGCGGCCTGCGTCCCCTGCTCGCGACCGAGCCCACCACCCAGGCGAACTCCGTAGCCTGACGCGCCCGGCGTGCTTGAACGCCTTCCGGGGAGAGGTTTCGGGAAGTCGCACGCACCGCTCCGCTCCGCGCCGCCGTGCGCGGGGCGCGGGGCGCGGGGCGAATTTCCCGAAAGGCAACCTCACGCGGCCGCGGATGGCGTGGTCTTCCCGAAAACTCGCCCCGCGTTCGTCCGTGCGGCGTGGTCTTCCCGAAAAGCCGTTCCGTCCGCATCCGGGGTGGCGTGGTCTTTCCCGAGAGCCACCGCGCGCTCGGGGCGGCGGCGTGTTTTCGGGAGGTTCGCCGTCCGGCGGGGTATCGCGCTGTCGGGGGCGCGTGTATGCCGTGGAGCCCGCCCGGGGCGAGGTCGGTGCCTGCGCGCGAGCGCGTGGAATCACCAGCGGGGTCGAGGTGGCCTCGCGACGGACGCCAGGCTCGCCCCCTGGGCGGGCCGCCCGACTAGATGTTGAAGCGCTGCGCGGCGTCGATGCGGATGGTGGTGCCGTTCAGGTAGTCGTTGTCGACGATCGACAACGCGAGCTTCGCGTACTCGTCCGGCTCGCCGAGCCGCTTCGGGTTCGGGATGTTGCTGCCGAACCGCTCCTGCGCCTGCTCCTTCGTCATCGACCCGTACGCGGGCGTGTAGAACACGCCGGGCGCGATGCACATGACCCGGACGCCGATCGGCGCCAGGTCGCGCGATGCGGTCAGCGTCATCCCGATCACGCCGCCCTTCGCGGCCGAGTAGTCGGACTGGCCGACCTGGCCCTCGAACCCGGCGATGCTCGCGGTGGTGATCACGACCCCACGCTGCCCCGAGTCCAGCGGCTCGTTCTTCGACATCGCCGCCGCGGCCTTGCTGAGCACGTGGTACGTGCCGACCAGGAAGATCTCGACGGTCCGCCGGAACGTCGCGGTCGGGTACGGCTCGCCCTGGCGGTTGATGATCCGCCGGCCGGCCGCAGGACCGCCGTGGACGATGACGTTCGCGCGCAGCGGCCCGAGCTCGACGGCGGAGGCGACCGCGGCGTCGACCGACTCCTCGCTGGTCACGTCGGTGTGCACGTAGAGCGCGTTCTCGCCCAGTTCAGCGGCGAGCGCCTTGCCGCTCTCCTCGGCGAGGTCGGCGATGACCACGCGGGCGCCTGCGGCATGGAGGCGACGCACGGTGGCCGCACCGAACCCTCCGGCTCCACCGACGACGAGTGCGGACGATCCGGTCAGCTCCACGTTCTCTCTCCTTTGGTACGGAAGGCCGCGTGCGATCCGCGGGGATGCTCCGGGACCCGAGACCTGTCAACGTGGCCCAGCGCACGTCGAAAGACGACTCGTGCACCTTCCACGGCGCGTTGTCCGCAGCCTACTGTTGACTTACCGGTAAAGGCTACAGTTACGCCGTTGGTCAGCCCTTTCGGGCGTCCACGAAGCCCTCGAGGAAGAGGTTGAAGACATGACCCGATCAGTTCTGGGCGCCCAGCCAGTCATCGTCAGCGCGGCCCGGACCGCGATCGGGACGGCGCGCAAGGGCACGCTGGCGCAGACGCCCGCGGAAGATCTCGCGGTCGCGATCCTCACCGAGACCGTACGGCGCTCGGGGATCGACCCGGAGCGGGTGGACGACGTCATCTTCGCCGAGTCGCTCTACGGCGGCGGCGACGTCGCCCGGTACGCGGCGGTGGTGGCCGGGATGACCGGCGTCCCCGGGCTCGCGGTCAACCGGCACTGCACCGGCAGCCTGTCCTCGATCGGCCTGGCGGCGGCCGGGGTGGTCAGCGGCATGGAGAAGATCGTCGTCGCCGGCGGCGTCCAGGCGACGTCCCTGATGCCGCGGCTGAAGCGTCGGGTGCCGGGCACGGTGGACGAGGTGGAGAACTGGTACCCGGGCACCCACCCCAACTCGGCCGACGCGCCGAACACCGACATGTCGATCACCGTGGGCTGGAACACCGCGCAGGAGTTCGGGCTCACCCGCGAAGACATGGACGCGTGGGCGCTCCGGTCGCATCAGCGGGCCGTCGCCGCGATCGACGCGGGCAAGTTCGTCGACGAGATCGTGCCGATCAAGGTCTCGACGCTGGACGGCTCCGTGGTGGAGTTCGCGGTGGACGAGCACCCGCGGCGCGACACCAGCGCCGAGCGGCTCGCGTCGCTGAAGGTGCTGCACCCCGAGATCCCCGATTTCTCGATCACCGCGGGCAACGCCAGCGGCACCAACGACGCCGCTGCGGCGGTCACCGTGACCAGCGCCGAACTCGCCGCCGCGGAAAACATCCAGACGCTGGCGACGGTGCGGGCCTGGGCGTCGGTCGGTATCGACCCGAAGCTGACCGGCGTCGGCGCGCTGCGGGCGATCGACAAGGTGCTCGACCGGGCCGGTCTGACCACCGGTGACGTCCGGCTGTGGGAGATCAACGAGGCGTTCGCGTCGGTGCCGGTCGCGGCCTGCCGTCACTTCGGTTTGGACGAGGAGACCGTCAACTTCTCCGGCAGCGGCTGCAGCCTGGGGCACCCGATCGCCGCTTCGGGCGCGCGGATGGTGACCACGCTCATCCACGAGCTGCGGCGCACCGGCGGCGGCATCGGCGTCGCTGCGATGTGCGCCGGTGGCGGCCAGGGCGGCGCTCTCGTCATCGAGGTGTGACGCGGGCGCCGGCGGCGGGCTGGGTTCGGGGCGGCGCTCTCGTCATCGAGGTGTGACGCGGGCGCCGGCGGCGGGCTGGGTTCGGGGCGGCGCTCTCGTCATCGAGGTGTGACGCGGGCGCCGGCGGCGGGCTGGGTTCGGGGCGGCGCTCTCGTCATCGAGGTGTGAGTCCGGCGCGGGGAGGGCGGTCGGCTCCGGGTTCGGAGGGGCCGGCCGCCCTCTTCCGGGTCGCTACCGGTCGAACTCGCCGGCCTTGCACCCGTCCAGGAACGCCGCCCAGACCGGTCTGGCGAAGGCGAGCACCGGGCCGCGGCCCCCGTCCTTCGTGTCACGGACGCCGACCGCGGCGGGCGCCGTTCCGATCTCCACGCAGTTGCCGTTGGTTCCGCTCCTGGTGGACTTCCGCCACCGGGCTCCGCTCACGTCGAGTCCAGGTCCGAGTGGAATCATGTTCCGCCTCCTCTTGGCGATCCGTATTCCTCCATCGCACCGGCGATCATCGCTGCTGAGGCCTCCGGGTTCAGTGCCTGCCTGACCAAATAGTCAACAACAGCGCGATACCGGTCCGTTTCCTCTTGCGTCTCCATATAGAGGGCATTCACCGGGTTCTCGCCGTACGCGATTTCTCGCGGGGCATCCCCGAAATGGTCGAACGACAAGAGGACGAAGGGACCGGTCGCCGCCGCGGCGTGCGGCCCGGCCGAGAACGGGACGACCTGGATCGTCACGTTCGGCCACTCGCTGGCGGTGAGGAGGTGCGCCAGCTGCGCGCGCATCGCGTCGGCGTCCGAGATCGGGCGGCGGATCACCGCCTCGTCCAGGATCGCCAGCAGCTCGGCCGGGCGGTCGCGGCGGAGGATGCGTTGCCGTTCCAGCCGTAACTGCACCCGCTCCCGGACGTCCGCCTCGCTCAGTTCGGCCGCCGGAGCACCCGCCAGGATGACCTCACGCGCGTATCCCTCGGTCTGCAGCAGGCCGGGCACCACGGTGGATTCGAACGTGACGACCCGCCTGGCGTCCCGCTCCAGGTCGAGGAACATGCCGAACTGGTAGGTCGCGAACCACGACAGACGCTGGGTGACACCCCGGCTGCCGGCCTCTTGCGCCAGCCGGACGAGCTGGTTCTTGGTGTCCTCGTCCACGCCGTAGACGTCGCACAGCCCACGGATCTCGTGGGCGCGCAGCCTCCGCTTACCGCCCGCGAGCCAGCGGGCGACGGTGGAGCCGTCGACGCCCACCTCGGCGCCGATCAGATCGGTGGAACGCCCGTCGGCCTTGTGGAGGCGCTGCAACGTCGAGAGGAGCATGCGCCGCGCGAGTGTGGGGCTGACTTCGTCCACAGAAGACGTTTTCCCTTCATCCGACGTCCCGGCATGCTCGCGTCCCCGCTGCAGTCTTGCATTTTGGAGCTTCGATCTGAGTGCGAGAACTGGTAATGCGTCGGAGCAGTCTGCGGGTTGCGAATTGTCTGTTCGCCGTTCATTCTCGGGACACGGTTCAACCTCGTGACGCCGTTGCCGGTCGTCGTTCGCGTGGGTCGGACGGAGGCCGGCGGCGCGACGGTCGAGTATCGGGGCCGAGGTGTCGCCGCGCCCGGGGCCAGCGGACGGGGAGCGTGGGGCATGGGAACGAACGGCAACCGGCACGAACGGTTATCCGGCGGGGCGCTCGGATGGCATCGGCGGTACGTCGTCGACGACGTCGAGACGGCGCGGGCGTTGATCGCGGAACACGTGGTCGACCCGGGGAATCCGCGGTACTGCGGATCGGCCACCCACGTCTACCCCGGCGAGTGGCCCTGTTACCGCCGCAGCTGGGCGGAGCTGGTCCTGCAGGCCGACGCACGCGGAGAGATCGACGCGCGCGAGTCCGCCTGACTACGGACTGGTGAGAAGTTGGCCTCCTCCGGGGCGGGACGAGGCCAACTTCTCACCACTTCAGTCGATCAGCGTCCGAGCGACTCGCAGCCGGTCTCGTCCGGCAGCAGCGGACGGAACGTCAGCGACCAGCGCCGCCCGCCGTACGTCCAGGGCGTCGCGGCGTTGGCGGATGCGGCGTCCGCGAGCACCGTATCCACGGCCGCTCCGGTGGTCAGGGCGCAGCTCATGTCGGCCGGACCCACGACGCGGCCCGGAAGCGCGGCGCCGCGCCAGGCGCGAGCGGGCGGGGGAGTGTCCTGGTCGGTGTTCGCTCCGTAGGCGGTGACTATCGTCGCGACCGCCGTCGGGCGGTACCGCTCGTCGCTGGGCGAGCCCGCCGGGTCGGTCAGGGTCACCAGCAGCGCGCGCATCCGGGCCCGGGCTTCCCGCTGGGCGGTGGTGAGGCTCTGGTCGTCCTCGGGGGTCTCGCCGAGCGCGTAGACCTCGGAGGTGAGCGTGCGCCCCTCGTCGACGAGCGTGAAGCGGGTCGTCGGCACGTCGGTTATGCCGGGACTGCCGAAGTCGGTCGGCCTGCCGACGCCGGCGCGCTGGGCGGCGGCGATCAGCCGGTCGATCTCGGTCCGGGTGATCGTCCGCACGAGCAGGTTCGGGAGCGCCGGCGCCGGATAGATCGTGACCTGCGGGCCCTCGGTGATCACCCGACCGTCGGCGTAGATGCTCACGGTGGGGATCCGGCCGTAGATCAACGTCGCCGGGACGAAGCCGCCGACCGACTCGGCCCGCAGTACCAGCGCGTCAGGCGACACGGCCTGCTCCGACGGTCGCGGTGTACCGCTGTCCCCGGTCGTGACGTCGGCGGTGGCGCCGGTGCCGCACGCCGAGGCGAGCAGCACGAGACCGAGAAGTGCTGTCCGAATCATCCGCTTCGTGGCCATGATGATTGGACGGTAGCGCGAACTGGTCGGTTCCCTGCGGAGGCTCCACGTTTTCTTATTCCAGCAGACGGGCGCCACCAGTAGCCGGTTGTCGCTCGGTAGCCGGTCGCCGTCGCCTCAGCAGACGAGGGCCGCCGAGGTGGCGGCGATCGCGGACGCGGTGCACACGGCCGCGACCGGCCACGCCCAGCGTCGCCACCAGGCGGCCCGGCGAGCCAGTCGCCGGGGAACGTCCTCGCCGACGACGCGGAGGCCGGCGCCGAGCCAGGCGGCGACGACGCCCATCAGCGCGGCGGCCACGATCCACGGAAGCATGCCGGTACCTCCTCCGGACACCAGAGGCGTGGGCCGAGCGCCGCGCGACGACGGTCAGCGGCCCCGACCGTGTGTCCGGCCTACCGTGTTCCGGCCCGGTCCACCAGCCCTTCCCGCGATCCGTGGCCCGGTGAATCGATGCCGGGCCACGGATCACCGTGGACGACGCCCGCGGGGCCGGTCAGGCAGGAACCAGCGCGGCGACCGCCGCCCCCGTCGCGGGGTAGCCGGTGAGCAGCGCGGCCACCGCCGGGCTCGCGGCGTCGCCCGGGGCGGCGCCCGGCTCCGACCAGGGAGCGTCGACTCCGAGCAGCGCCGCCACCGCGTCGGTCGTGGCGGGGCGGGCGGTGAGCAGCTCGGTGACCGGACCGGCCGCCACCGTCGACGTCGGGGCGGCGGCCGGCGCGGACGTCGACTCCCACGGCGGTACGAACGCGTCGAGCGCAGGCAGCGTCCCCGGGAACGTCCGCCCTGCCTCTCGCACCAGCGTGGGGACGAGCTCGCCAGCCTGATCGCGCAGCGTCGTGATCAGCGACGGCAGCCAAGGCAGCAGCACCGGGTCGGGCAGGCGCGCGAACGCCTTCGAGAGCACCTCGACGACGAACGGCGCGAGGTTCGGCACCGGCTCCAGCGCCTGCACGAACCCGCTCAGGTACTGCGGGAACGCCGGAAGCACCAGTGGGTTGTCGAGCAGCTCGTCGCACCGGCTGCGCAGCTGCGCCCGGGTGAGCGTGCCGAGCTGCGTCCCGGCCGCCCACACCAGCGCCAGCTTGGCGGGCGTCTCCGGGTGGGACTGCGCCACCGCGAGCTCCAGCTGGGCCCGGTCGCAGCCCAGCGTCAGCGCGAGGCTCTCCAGGCTGAACAAGAACCCGAGCATCGCGGCGACCTGCCGGACCCCCGTCTGCTCCTCGACGAACGCGGTCGGCAGCAGCGTGCAGTAGTGCGCGTACCCGACCGTGACGAACTGCTCGCACCAGGCGGGGAGCTCCGGTTCGGTGGCCCGGTAGTGCGCGAGCAGCCGGCGGATCCGCCGGAGCACGACCGGTGCGTCGTCCACCGTGCGCTCGGCCTCCAGCAGCTCGACCGCCCGCGCCCCGAGCTCGGCGACGAACGTCGGGCTGTCCAGATAGAGGATCGCGTCCTCCACCGCCGCCAGCGCGGTCGCGGCGGTGGCGTCGGTCGCGCGGACGGCCTGCCGGAGCCGCTGCTCGAGCACCTGCTCGATCGCGACGCCCTCGTAACCGAGCTCGATCAGCGAGCGCTGGTACCGGCCGATCGCCAGGTCCCAGCTCTCCTGGAGCGAGGCCGCGTCGCCGAGCCGCCGCTCGCCCATGATCGGCCGGACGGCGTCCGAGGGCAGCAGGTAGCGCAGCCGCCAGAGCAGCCGGGACGCGGGCACCAGCTCGGGACGCCCGGCGAGGTCGAGCAGCGCCCGCTGGATCGTGCGGGACTCCAGGTCGAGACCGAGCGGCGCCAGCCGGTCGTACACGTCCCGCGCCAGCGGCGGCAGGGCGTCGTACCCGACGCTGCCGATCCGGTCACCGCCCAGCAGGATCTCGCAGAGCCGACGCACGTCGCGCCGGCCCGGTACGCCGTCCTTCTCGATGCAGGTGACGGCCGCGTCCTGGAAGTCGTACGGGGTCGGCCGGGCCCGCCCGCGCAGCCCAGCGAGCAGGATCGAGGTCTCGAACACCGCGATCGCGTCCGCCGTGCTGGAGAGGTAGCCGTTACGGCGAGCGAGCCGGACGATGTCGACGCACCAGCCCAGCAGCTCGGCCTCGTCCCGGTCGTCGAGCCGCGGCGGCTGCGAGAGGAAGCCCGACAGCCGGTCGACCGGCACCGACGGCGTCACCGGCAGCGCGGCCGTGCCGCCCCCCGCGGCGCGTCGGCCGGCCCCGGCGGCACCCGGCGCCGGGCTGGCGGTCGCCCGGCC
>NZ_BAAAYN010000033.1 GCF_039536245.1 Cryptosporangium minutisporangium
AGCCCGGCGTAACGAATGTTCTGTCCGTCGTTGGTGACGGCCTGCTCGTCGGCGTGCGGGGCGGCGGTGGTGAAAGCAGCGGGGGCAGTAGCGATGCCTGCGCTGACCGCGACGGCGGCAGCAACGGTGGCAAGCGCGGCGACCTTGGAGGTCGGGGCGGAGGCGGACCGGAAGGGAAGCAGGTTACGCATGCCCTCTATGTCGGGAGGGCGGAGTGCGCCGGGCGGTGCGGAAAAGTTTCCGCTCGGGAGTCTCGTCCTGCCCGCGGATTTGCCGCCCCGAGCCGCAACCGGCCGGGCGGCGACCGGCTAGGCGTCCGCGTCGGGGAGGTGGGGGCGCACCGGAAGGTTGATCGCGAACGCGTCGGTCTGACCGGTGCGGGGCGTGGCGAGCTGACCGCCGTGCCGGGAGACGATCGCCCTGGCGATCAGGAACGACAGCGCGTTGCCCGCGCCGCGGTCGCCGGTGGTGAACAGGTGGTCACCGGCGGCCAGCGCGGACGGCGACCCGACCCGGACGGTCCACTGCGCGGCCCCGAACGTCACCCGGACGTCGATGCGGGTACCGGCGTGGGCGGTGGCCACGATGCTCAGCAGTGCCTCCACCGCCTGCCGCAGCCGGGCCGGGTCGACCCGCAGCATCGGGCCCGTCACGTTCCCGACCAGGTCCACGGTGACGCCCGCCTGCACCGCGGACTCCGCGAACGAGTCCACGGCCTCGCCGATGACGTCGGGCAGGTGCACCGCTCGCAAGGTGAGCGGCAACGTCCCGCCCTCCAGCCCGGCCAGCGTGATCAGGTCGTCGACGATGCGCAGCGTCCGGTTGGTGTTGCGCGCGATCGCCTCCAGCGCGATCTGGCGCTGGTCGGCCGGGGCGTCCGGCTCCTCCGAGAGCATCTGGCTGAACGTCGCGATCGAGGTGAGCGGTGTGCGCAGCTCGTGCGAGGCGGCCGCGACGAACTCGGTCTTGAGTGTCGCGACCTCGGCGAGCGCCCGGTTCCGCTCCTCCAATCCGCGACGGATCGTGACCTGGTCGGTGACGTCCCGGACCACCCACAGGTGTCCGGCGACGGCACCCTCGGCGTGGATCGGCGCATAGTCCCGGACGATGACCCGCCCGTCGGTGAGCGTGAACTCGGAGCCGGTGGCCGGCTTGCCCTGCGCCACCAGCCGCAGCGTCTCGGCTCGTAGCGCCACAGGGTCGGCGAAGATCTCGGCCGGTGGGAGCCGCTCGGTGGTGTGCTCGCCGATCAGCTCGTGCGCGGATAGCCGTGACCCCAGTACGCGCGCCAGGGCGTCGTTCGCCAGTACCGCCCGCCGCTCGGAGTCCTCCACCAGGATGCCCACTCGCAGTGCCTCGATCAGCGTGTCGATCCGTGCGCTGTGCAGCTGCTCGCGACGCTCGGCGTCCACCGCGCGCGTGACGTCGATCGCGTAGAGGGCGATGCCCTCGACGGCGGGTTCGTCGACGAGGTTCTGCACGGTCAGCGCGTAGACCCGCCACTCGTCGCCGTGCGGGCCCGGTGGGCGCAGCCGGACCTCGACGGTCTCCGCGTCGCTCGCCCCGAGCACGTGGTCGCCGGTGCGCGGTGCGTTCAGCGCCGCCGCGAACAGCTTGCGGACCAGGGAGATGTCCTCGGGATGGATGATCGACTCGGCGACGCCCGTGGTGGGCCGCCCAGGGCCGTGCAGTCGGACCGCGGCCGGTGACGACCAGCGCCAGCGGCCGTCGGGCTCGTAGACCATCGTGACGACCGGCGACCGCCCGACCAGTGCCCGGTGGAACCACTCGGACTGGCGACGTTCGTCGGCCTTGGCCGGCAGCGAACCGATGACGACGACGTACCCGTGGCCCTCCGACGGGGTGACCAGGACGTCGGCCGGGAACTCGCTGCCGTCGGCGCGACGGGCCGGCAGCGCGCGATGGCCCTGCCCCTCCTCGTCGGCGCAGGCGTCGTAGAGCGGCCGGAGCGGGTCGTCGATGCCGTCCCGGAGCCGCGCCGGGACGATCAGCTCGCCGAGTTGCCTCCCGAGCACGTCGGGGCGTCGATAGCCGAGCAGTTGCTCCGCGCTGTGGGTGAATGTCAGCACCCGGCCGTCCGGATCGACCATGACGACGGCGAGAGGCACGGGGAACGCCGGCACTGTCGGCGCAGCCGGTTCCATTCACCCTCCTCCCAGCACGGACCGGCGCGCGCGATCCGCGTCCGGTCCTTCCCTGTCGACTGTTACGTGTGTCAATGTGCGCAGATAGTCTCTACTATGAGAAAGATACGCAAAACTAGTGAAATGTGAGTTTCGTGTCGCGTGCGGCGGACTACGGCCCGCCTGCAGAGGAGGGGCGTGGCCGAGGTCACGAACGGGGGCGTTGCGGCCGGTGGCGCTGTGACGGTGGGAGCGGCCGCGCGTGCGGCCGCCAGTTCCCCACGCCCCGATGCCCCCCGGCGCGGCTCGGAACGCCCTGAGCTGTTCCGCGCGGTGGTCGAGGCCGCCCGTGCCGCGGTGGCCGTCGTTTACCCCGACGGGTCCTGGACGGCGCTGGGGGACACGTTCACCCGCGGCCTCGGGCACCCCGCCGACCTGCCCGCGCGGGCCCGCGTGCTCTCGCTGGTGCACCCCGGCGACCGGCGCGCGGTCCTGGCGGCCTTCCGGGCCGCGCTGGAGGGCCGGGAACCGACCCAGTCGATCCCGGTCCGGGTGCGAACCGCGCAGGGCACCTGGATCGAGCTGGCCACGACCGTGCGCAGCCGCGTCCACGATCCGGACGTCGGCGGCGTCGTCTACTACGGCGTCGAGGTCGGCCGGGCTCGGGACGCCGAGTGGGCGCTCCACGAGACGCACGACGGGCTGGCGCGGCTGATCGAGACGCTGACCGTCGGCATTTTGCTGGTCGACGGCGACGGGCGAGTCGCGGTCGCGAACAAGGCGTTGCTCGACCTGTTCGGTGTCCCCGGCCCGCCGCGGCGCTACCACGGCACCGACGCCCGCGCACTGCTCCGCCGGATGGCGGGCGCGATGCGCGCACCGGATCGGGTCGCCGACCGCCTCGACCGCCTGCTGGTGGAGCCGTGGACGGCGCTCGACACCGACCTGGTCCTGGTCGGTGGACGGGTGGTCGAGATCGACGTGGTCCCGGTCGGCGGCCCGGCGGGCAACGGCGCGCTGCTGCACGCCTGGGACGTCACGGTCCGGGCCAACACGCAGCGCAGCCTCGAAGAGCGCAACGAGGCGCTCTCCGCCCTGGTGGCGGCGAAGAACGAATTCGTCGCGAGCGTGTCGCACGAGCTGCGTAGCCCGCTGACGTCAGTGGTCACGTTCAGCAACCTGCTGGCCCAGCCCGACTGGGGCGAACTGGACGACGAGCAGCGTCAGTTCATCGAGGTGATCCAGCGCAACGCGGATCGGCTCCTGCGGCTGATCGAGGACCTGCTACTGCTCTCCCGGCTGGAAGCGCGGACTCTGCAGTTCGTCCCCAGCCGTGTCATCCTCCCCGACCTGGTGCGCGCCGCCGTGGCAGAGCGCGCGCCGATCGCCCAAGCCGCCGACATCACGCTGAAGGCCGAGGTGTCCGGCGACTCGGTGATGTCCTGCGACGAGCTCCGAGTCAACCAGGTGCTCGGGAACCTGATCGGGAACGCGCTGAAGTTCACGCCGCCCGGTGGACTGGTGACCGTGCGCTGCCATCCCGCGGCCGACGGCTGGCGGCTGTCGGTGACCGACAGCGGCATCGGCATCCCGGCTGAGGACCTGGACCGGATCTTCGAGGCTTTCCATCGCGCCTCGAACGTGGAGAAGCACAGCCACCCCGGAACGGGGCTCGGCCTGGTGATCAGTAAAGCGATCGTCGAGCGCCACGGCGGACTGATGGAGATCACGAGCGAGCTCGGCCGGGGGACGACGGTGACCGTCTGGTTGCCGCAACGCCGAGTCGGTGACCGGGAGGGGGACCGGTGAGCAAACTACTGGTTGTCGAGGACAATCCGGATATCGCACTCGGGCTCAAGCTTTTGTTCGAGCGGGCCGGACACAACGTGGAGCACGCCCAGGACGGCCGGGAAGGGTTGCGCCTGGTTCACAAGGTCCGTCCCGACCTGGTGGTACTGGATATCGGGCTGCCGATCATGGACGGCTGGCAGGTGCTGGAGCGAGTGCGGGACATCTCGGATGTACCCGTGCTGCTGCTCACCGCGCACGGGCAGGAGCGCGACAAGGTGCGCGGCCTGCACGGCGGCGCGGACGACTACCTGACCAAACCGTTCACGAACGGAGAGCTGCTGGCCCGGGTGACCGCGCTGTTGCGCCGCTCGTCGGCGCCGGACTGGTCGGAGGAGATCTACGACGACGGCCGGTTGCAGCTCGACCCGGTCCGCCGTTCGGTGACCGTGGACGGCGAGTCGGTGCACCTGACGCCGATCGAGTTCCGGCTTCTCAACACGCTTGCCCGGCACAAGGGCGCGGTGCTCTCGCCGTCCCAGCTGCTGTCCCAGGTGTGGGACGACCCGACCGGGATCGGAGCGGAGCGGGTGAAGTTCGCGGTGCTGCGGCTGAGGCGCCGGCTCGGCTGGTCCGACCCGTCCGACTCCCCGATCGAGTCCGTCCGAGGAGTCGGTTACCGCTACCGCCCACCTGCTTGACAGGCTCATTGGTACGAGCTGTAGCCTCATTGGCATGAGTCAGCCGGTGCGCAGACTCGGGCTCACGGTCGACGAGTGGCTCGCCGCGAGCGAGGCGGCTGGTGCGGGCGCCCGGGTCGAGATTGTCAACGGGGAGTTCGTGATGCGCCGTGTGGGCGGCAACCCGCATGAGGCAGTGGCCGGGTGTCATCGCTACGCCGCCCGCGCAATGGGGCTTGGTGGTCGACGAGGGAGGAGAGGTGGTCGTCGGTCGGTACCCAGATGTGCTCGTAGATGGCACTTCGCTGGCGAACGACCCGGTGTTCGTCGGGGTGCCGCATGCCATCGTGGAGGTTTGGTCGCCGACCAGCACGCTTGCCGAGATGAATCGAAAACGCCGCGAATACCGTGAGGGCGGTGCCCCGGTGTTCATCGAGGCGTTTTAACCGACACTCTGGACGTTCACCTCGAATGGCTCGTTCTCGAGGACGGGCGCTGGGTCAGCGTTGCGGCCGCCAGCGGAACGTCCGAGCTGCGGGTCGGTGGGGAGCGGCCGTTCTCCGTTGTGCCGAACGCGTTGTTGCGTCCGCTCTAGGGCGGAGCGTCGCGCGGCCGCATAGAGTGGCGCGGCATGACGCGTGAGTTCCGCAAGACGGCGGAAGCCGTCGTCGACGACCTGCTGGCGGGCGACCCGGTCGGCGCCTTCTACGCCGGCGACCACCGCCACGACCACGAGCTACCCGACTACTCGGCGGATGCCGTCGCCGACCGGGTCCGCCGCCTGCGCGAGGACGCCGACGCGCTCGCCGAGATCGAGGTCGACGACCTGGGCCCGGAAGACGCCGTCGACGCGCAACTGCTCGCGTCGGCGGTCGACCAGCGACTGTTCGCGCTGACCGAGCTACGCGAACACGAGTGGAACCCGCTACTGCACAACCCGGGCGCTCTCCTGGACGGGTTGATCACCCGGGAGTTCGCACCGCCGGCCGAGCGTCTCAAAGCGCTCGCCGACCGGCTTCGGCAGGTCCCGGACGCCCTGCGCGCCGCGGAGGCGACGCTGCGCGATTGCCCGCGCATCCACGTCGAGACCGCGATCGGCCAGCTCGACGGCGTCGCGAGCCTGGTCACCGACGAGGTGCCGCGGCTCGCGGCCCAGGTCTCCGGAGCCGACGTCACCGCACCCGCAGCGGCCGCGCTGGCCGCACTCGACCGGCACCGCGCCTGGCTCACCGATCAGCTGGACAGCTCCCAGGGCGAGGCCCGGCTCGGGCGGCGTCGCTGGGAGGCCAAGCTCTGGCACGAGCTCGATTCCGAACTCACCGCGACCGCGCTGCTCGCCGCCGCCGAGAAGCGGCTCGCCGAGGTCGGAGAGCAGATCCGGGCGGTGGCCGAGGAACTGACCGGCTCCGACGACGTCCGGGCCGCGCTGAATTCGCTCGCAGCAGACCGCCCGACCGACGCGACCGTCATCGCCCGGGCCGACGACGGCCTGCGCGCGGCGATCGAGTTCGTTCGCGCGCACGACCTGGTGACGCTGCCGGACGACGAGTGCCGCATCATCGAGATGCCGGAGTTCGCGCGTGGCGTCGCGATCGCCTACTGCGACCCGCCGGGCCCGCTGGAGACCGCCGACATCCCGACGTTCTACGCGATCGCCCCGACGCCCGCCGACTGGTCGGACGACCGACGGGAGTCGTTCTACCGCGAGTACAACAACCATCTGCTGCAGAACCTGGCCGTGCACGAGGCGGTACCCGGTCACTTCCTGCAGCTCGCGCACGCACGTCGCTTCCGGGGAAGCACCCGTGCCCGCGCGCTGTGCATGTCCGGCTCGTTCGTCGAGGGCTGGGCGGTCTACGCCGAGCACCTGATGATCGACGCCGGTTTCGGAGGGCTACCGGTGCAGATGCAGCAGCTCAAGATGGAGCTGCGGATGGTGATCAACGCGCTGCTCGACCAGCTCGTACACGCCGAGGACCTGTCCGAGGCGGAGGCCATGGCGCTGATGGTGGAGAAGGGCTTCCAGGAGGAGGGTGAAGCGGCCGGCAAGTGGCGCCGGGCGCTGCTGACGTCCGCACAGCTCTCGACGTACTTCGTCGGGTACACCGAGGTGTCCGCGATCGCTGCGGCCCGCCCTTCGGACGTGCCGCTGAAGGAGTGGCACGACCGCATGCTCGCCCACGGTTCCCCGTCCCCAAGGCATTTGCGTAGTTTGTTGAATATTTGACAACGGACCTGGAGCCCGCTGAGAGCGTCGGGGACAGTTGAGCGCGTGGCCGCCGCGACCTTGGTGTTGTCTCAAGGCCTCGCGCTCGGCTGTCATCCGTCGCTCTCAGCGAGCCGTGCAGTCGGCGGGCCGTGCGGAGTCGCGCTGGGTGCGGGACTAGGCTCTTTGGCGAGAGCGGCGGGCCGAACCCGCGCCCGACCGCCATACGGTCCCGTACTCGCGCCGGGCCGCCCCGGACGCCCCGACTATGAGGAGCGATGCACGTGGCCACGATCGAGGCCGTCGCCGCCCGTGAAATTCTCGATTCACGCGGCAACCCGACCGTTGAGGTCGAGGTCATCCTCGACGACGACACGGTCGCCCGCGCCGCCGTGCCGAGCGGCGCTTCCACCGGCGCCTACGAGGCCGTCGAACTCCGCGACGGCGGAGAGCGCTACCTGGGCAAGGGGGTCGAGAAGGCGGTCCAGGCCGTGGACGACGAGATCGGCCCCGAGCTGGTCGGCTTCGACGCCGCCGAGCAGCGCCTGATCGACCAGGCGATGATCGACCTGGACGGCACCGACAACAAGGGCCGCCTGGGCGCGAACGCGATCCTCGGCGTCTCGCTGGCCGTCGCCAAGGCCGCCGCCGACTCCGCGAAGCTGCCGCTGTTCCGCTACCTCGGTGGCCCGAACGCGCACACGCTTCCGGTGCCGATGCTCAACATCCTCAACGGTGGCGCGCACGCCGACTCGAACGTCGACATCCAGGAGTTCATGATCGCGCCGATCGGCGCCGGCTCCTTCAAGGAGGCGCTGCGCTGGGGTGCGGAGACCTACCACGCGCTGAAGAGCGTGCTGAAGGCACAGGGGCTGGCCACCGGCCTCGGCGACGAGGGTGGCTTCGCGCCGAGCCTGTCGAGCAACCGCGCCGCGCTGGACCTGATCGCCACCGCGATCGACAAGGCCGGCTACACGCTCGGCACCGACATCGTGCTCGCGCTCGACGTCGCGGCCACCGAGTTCTACGGCGACGGCGTCTACTCGTTCGAGGGCCAGAAGAAGACCTCGGACGAGATGGCCGCGTACTACACCGAGCTGGTCGACGCCTACCCGATCGTCTCGATCGAGGACGGCCTGTCCGAGGACGACTGGGACGGCTGGAAGGCGCTCACCGCCGGTCTCGGACAGCGCGTCCAGCTGGTCGGTGACGACCTGTACGTCACCAACCCGGAGCGGCTGGCCCGTGGTATCGCGGAGAAGGCCGGTAACGCGCTGCTGGTGAAGGTCAACCAGATCGGCACGCTCACTGAGACGTTCGACGCGGTCTCGCTCGCCCACCGGGCCGGCTTCAAGTGCATGCTGAGCCACCGCTCCGGTGAGACCGAGGACACCACGATCGCCGACCTCGCGGTGGCGACCGACGCCGGTCAGATCAAGACCGGTGCGCCGGCCCGTTCCGAGCGGATCGCCAAGTACAACCAGCTGCTCCGCATCGAGGAGGAGCTGGACGACGCGGCGAGTTACGCGGGCGCGCTGGCGTTCCCCCGGTACACGCCGGCGTCCTGAGTACCTGATGGCTAGTCCGCGCCGCACTCCCAGCGGCCAGCGTCCGTCGCGGGCCGGCGGTAACCGCCGCCCGTCGACGTCGTCGGCCGCGCGGAGTGCGGCGCGGTCGGCTACCCCCCGCGCCACTCCACGAACGACCAGCCCGCACGGCGGACGGGTCACCGGGCGAGTGCCGGGCAAGCAGCGTGACTACCCGGTCTCGTCGGTTCCGGCCCAGCGGCGGGGCGCCGGACGCAGCCCGGGCGCCGGAAGCCGGGAGGGACGCCGGCCTGGTGTCCGCCGGACCGCGGCGTCCGCGCCCGCGGCGATCGACGGCCGCCGGTTCGTCCGCCGTGGCGAAGGTCGGTTCACGGGGCGGGCGGCGGTGCTGGCGATCCTGTTCGCGGTGCTCGTGCTCACGCTCGCCTACCCGATCCAGCAGTACCTGGCGCAGCGGTCCCAGATCGCCGAGGCGGAGCGCGCCCAGGCGCGGCAGGCCGAGCGGATCGCCACGCTCCGCGCCGACCTGGCCAAGTGGGACGACCCGGCGTACGTGCGGAGCCAGGCCAGTTCCCGTCTGCAGCTGGTGCAGCCGGGGGAGAAGCAATTCATCTTGCAAGACCCGTCCCGCGGAGGCACCAGCCGGACGCCGACCGAGCCGTCCACCTCGCCGGTCAGCGATCCGCGGTCCTGGTACGGACGGCTCTGGGACAGTGTCGAGGCGGCAGACGAGAAGTGAGCCTTTCCCCCGCTGATCACGAGACGGTCGCGGCGCAACTCGGACGTGTGCCCCGCGGTGCCGTCGGCGTCGCCCACCGGTGCCCGTGCGGCGCGCCGGACGTCGTCGAGACCGCACCGCGGCTGCCCGACGGCACGCCGTTTCCGACCACGTTCTACCTGACCTGTCCGCGGCTGGCCGGTCGGCTGAGCACCGCGGAGGCCGACGGCCTCATGCGCGACATGACCACCCGGCTCGAGACGGATCCGGAACTCGCGCAGCAGTACCGGGCCGCGCACGAGGACTACCTGGAGCGTCGGCGCGAGCTCGGGACGGTGCCCGAGATCGAGGGCGTGAGCGCCGGCGGGATGCCGACCCGGGTCAAGTGCCTGCACGCGCTGGCCGGGCACGCGCTCGCGGCTGGGAAGGGCGTCAACCCGTTCGGTGACGAGGCGCTCGAGGCGGTCGGGCACTGGTGGGAACGGAATCCCTGTTCGGGGAAGGACACCGAGTGACGAGGGTCGCGGCGATCGACTGCGGGACGAACTCGATCCGCCTGCTGATCGCGGACCTGCCTTCGACGGGGGACGCTCCGCTGGTGGACGTCGTCCGGGAGATGCGGATCGTCCGGCTCGGACAGGGTGTGGACCGGACCGGTCGGCTTGCGCCCGAGGCGATCGAACGCACGCGGGTCGCGCTCGCCGAGTACACGTCGCAGATCCGGGAGCTCGGTGCCGAGCGCGTCCGGATGGTGGCCACCAGCGCCAGCCGGGACGCGTCGAACGCGGACGACTTCCGCGCGATGGTGCTCTCGACGTTGGGCACGGCGCCGGAGGTCATCACCGGTGACGAGGAGGCCCGGCTGTCGTTCTCCGGCGCGGTCCGTGGCCTGCAGGGCGCCGAGCCGCCGTACCTCGTCGTGGACATCGGCGGGGGATCGACGGAGTTCGTGCTGGGCACGTCCGGGGTGGACGCGGCTCGATCAGTCGACATCGGTTGCGTCCGGTTGACCGAGCGACACCTGCGTAGCGACCCGCCGACCGTGGAAGAGATCGCCGCGACCGAGAAGGACATCGTCGCGGCGGTCGGGGTGGCGAGGGAGACGGTGCCGGTGGAGCGGGCCCGGACGCTTGTCGGGCTCGCCGGGTCGGTGACCACGGTGACCGCGCTCGCGCTCGGGCTGGACGCCTACGACCCGGCGGCGATCCACCACGCCCGGGTCAGCCGGGACCAGGTCGCCGAGGTGACCGAACGGCTGCTCACCCAGACGCGCGAGGAGCGTGCCGCCTATCCGGTGATGCACCCCGGGCGGGTGGACGTCATCGGAGCGGGCGCGCTGGTGCTGCGGGTGATCATGGACGAGGTGGGCGCCGAGTTCGTCGTCGCCAGCGAGCACGACATCCTCGACGGCATCGCCTGGTCCCAGACGTCCTGACGGCCCTCTTCCGGGAAGGCGCCCTGGCGTCCGTGCGGGCGGGTGCTTTTTCGGGAACGCCGCCGCTCAGCCGGTGCGGCGTACGTCGGCGCGGAACTGTTCCTTGGGCTCGCCCTCGTCGCGGGTCCACCACCACGAGTACGTGAGCGACCCCGGCTGGGGCGTGGTGATCACGATTCGTGCGGTGAGGCCACCGTCGTACGCCGTGAACACGCCCGGCCGGCTCTCGGTGAACTGGACCACCCCGGGCAGCTCCGTGCAGCAGACGTGCAGTGCCTGCCGACCGTCCTCGCTCGTGGTCAGGATCGAGTGCTCGACGTGGTGCAGACCGCGCCGGTCCGAAGTGGCCTCGTAGTCGATGACCACCCCGCGTGCCGAGACCACCGGTGCCACCACCAAGCGGGCCAGGAAGGGCCCGGACTCGGCGCCGTCGCCGCGTCCCCGGTACAGGCCGGGTGCGGCGAGCAGGCTCGCCAACAGAGTGCTCATGCGCGCACGTTATCCGGTCGCATCGAATCGGTGGTCACGGGAGTCCGACTCTCGGCGTCCCTTCCGCATCGATTCAGGAAACTTGATCGTGAATGTGACCTAGCGCCGGATCAGTTCCCAGAGGTCCACTCGCGTGATTGGGTGATCGCCAATCGAAGGGAGTCTGCCGTGGGCGAGAACGTGACCTTTGCGGTCGAAGGTGCACCGTCGGTTGAGGGCGGTACGGCGGACGGCTATTTGGCGCGGCCGGTGGACGGCAGCGGGCCGGGCATTCTGGTGTTTCCGGCCTGGTGGGGTCTGAGCGGTCAGATCAAGTCGGTCGCCGACCGGCTCGCCAGCGAGGGTTTCGTCGCGCTCGCGCCCGACCTGTACCGGGGTGTGGTGGCCAGCGGGCCGGACGAAGCCCAGAAACTCGTCGCGGAGCTCCCGGCCGATCGTGTGTCCGGCGACCTGGTGGGCGCCGCCCGTTACCTGGCGACCGAGGCGGACGGAAAGGTGGGCGCGGTCGGGTTCGGACTCGGCGGGTCGCTCGCGCTCTGGGCAGCGAGCCTGACCGAGGACGTCGTGGCCGCCGGGGCGTTCTACCCACTCGTACCGTGGCAGCCGACCCAGCCGAACTGGGGTGCGTTCGGTGGCACTGCGGCGGTGGTGCACGCCGCCGACGAGGACGCCGCCACGACCGGCCCGGAGCTGGACGTCGCCCGGAAGGCGGTCGAGGAGGCCGGCGGCGAGCTGACGATCTACGAGTACCCGGGCACCAAGCGCGGCTTCTACAACGACGATCGCCCCGACAGCTACAACCCCCGCGCCGCAGCCACGGCTTGGGCCCGCACCTTGGAGTTGTTCCGCTCGCGTCTCTGACCGAGCGACGGCAACGCATTGCGGAGAAGTCAACGTGCACGGGCGTCTGCGCACGTTGACTTCTCGGCAATGCGTGGTGGCCCGCGATGCTCCGCGGCCGAGCGTCCACGAAGATGGCCTGATGGGAAGCCCGGCGTACCTGCATGCGAACGCACCGGCGGCGACGGATGCCGTAGGCGTGAGGAATGTCGCGGCGAACGCGACTGACCTGGAGCAGGTGGACGCGGGCGTTGCGCACTGCCGGGCCTGCCCGCGGCTGGTCGCCTGGCGGGAGCAGGTCGCGGCCGAGAAGCGGGCGGCGTTCGCGGACCAGACCTACTGGGGACGCCCGGCGCCGGGCTTCGGTCCGCCGGACGCCCGCATCCTGGTGCTCGGTCTCGCGCCGGCCGCGCACGGGGCGAACCGCACCGGCCGGGTGTTCACCGGTGACCGTTCCGGCGACTGGCTGTACGCCGCACTCCACCGTGCCGGGCTGGCGAACCAGCCCACGAGCGTCTCGGTCGACGACGGACTGGAGCTGGACGACGTCCGGATCGCGGCGGCGGTGCGCTGCGCGCCGCCGGCCAACAAGCCGACGCCGGCCGAACGGGACACCTGCGCGCCCTGGCTGACCCGCGAACTCCAACTGCTGGCACCCACACTCAAGGTGATCGTCGCCCTGGGCGCGTTCGCCTGGACGGCGTTCTGGCCGGTGGTCGGCGCGCTGGGCGGGGTGGCGCCCCGACCGCGGCCCCGGTTCGGCCACGGCGTCTCGGTGGCCGTCCCCGGCACCGACGTGACGATGCTCGGCTGCTACCACGTGAGCCAGCAGAACACCTTCACCGGAGTGCTCACCGAGCCCATGCTCGATGGAATATTTGCCCAGGCCAAAGCCTTGTCATAGACGTGAGAGGCCTAAGCGGTTTGGCTCGGTGAGCAGTGGTCAAAACTGTGAACGGGGCCGTCGTTCGGGGCCGCTGAGGTGTCGGGCGCCCCGTCGCGGGTAGCCGAAAATGTGTCGGCGGTCGCATGCGACGACCGCGCAACGAATCGTTCCAGAGAGCCTGGATACGCTTTCGGAAGTCGGGACCAACGCAGGTCCTCCAGCAAGCCTGACGGCGCCGCACCGGTGCCGCCGCAAGCGCGGAAGGTAGAGAGGCATGAGCGCGGATCGACCGCACATCCTCGTCGTCGGTGGTGGGTACGTCGGGATGTACACGGCGTTGGAGCTGCAGCGTAAGGCGAAGAAGGCGCGGATCACCGTCGTCGACCCGCAGCCGCACATGACCTACCAGCCGTTCCTCCCGGAGGCCGCCGCCGGCAACCTGGAGCCCCGTCACGTGGTGGCGCCGCTGCGCAAGACGCTTCGGCACGCCCACATCATCACCGGCTACGTCGAGAGCGTGGACCACGCCCGGCGCACCGCGAGCATCGTCCCGGTGATGGGTAACGCCTACGAGCTCACCTACGACCAAATCGTGCTCGCGCCGGGGTCGGTGTCCCGGACGCTGCCCATCCCGGGCCTCAAAGAGAACGCGGTCGGCTTCAAGACCATCGGTGAGGCCATCTACCTGCGTAACCAGGTGCTCGGCGAGCTGGACGCCGCCGACAGCACCGATGACGCGGAGCTCCGCCGGGCGGCGACCACGTTCGTGTTCGTCGGCGGCGGTTACGCGGGCATCGAGGCGCTGGCCGAGCTCGAGGACATGGTCCGCGACGCGGTGAAGTACTACGAGACGCTGAGCCAGTCCGACATCCGGTTCGTACTGGTCGAGGCGAGCCAGCGGATCCTGCCCGAGGTCGGCCCGGAGATGGGCGCCTACACCGTGCAGCGTCTGCTCGACCGCGGCATCGACATCCGGCTGAACACCCGGCTGGAGTCGTGCGTCGACGGTCACGTCAAGCTTTCCGACGGCGACGAGTTCGAAGCTCGGACCGTGGTCTGGACGGCCGGCGTCAAGGCGCACCCGATGCTGGCCAACACCGACCTCCCGCTGGACGAGCGTGGCCGGATCACCTGCCTGCCGACGCTGCAGGTCGTGGACCCGGACGGCAACGTGGTCGAGGGTGCGTGGAGCGCCGGTGACTGCGCGGCGGTGCCGGACCTGACCTCGGACACCCCGGGGGCGACCTGCTCGCCGAGCGCGCAGCACGCCGTCCGGCAGGCGAAGCGGCTGGGCCGGAACATCGGCATCCTGCTCAACGGCGGTCAGCCGGTGGACTACTCGCACAAGCACGTCGGGTCGGTCGCCAGCCTCGGCCTGTACAAGGGCGTCTCGCAGACCTATGGCGTCAAGACCAAGGGCTTCATCGCCTGGTTCATGCACCGCTCGTACCACCTGAGCCGGGTGCCTACCTTCAACCGCAAGGTCCGGGTGCTCGCCGACTGGACGCTGGCGCTGTTCCTCCGGCGTGAGGTCGTGGCGCTGGGTCAGCTGCACGACCCGCGGGCCAGCTTCGAGCTGTTCGCGACGCCGACGCCGGCCGGAGGCAAGCCCACGGCTACCCCGGCGGCGCCCGCCGGTGGCAAGTCCGGCGACGCCGAGCCGGCCAAGGCTGCTCCGGAGGCCAAGCCCACCGCGGAGGCCAAGGCCACCGCCGAGGCCAAGCCCGCCGCGGAGACCAAGCCCGCTGCCGAGGCCAAGTCGGCAACGGGGGCCAAGCCCGCGGACGCGGACAAGGCCGCGGCGGCCGCGGCGGCTCGTTCCGCCGGATAAGCACCAATGGTTGCAGTACGTCGCCCGGCAGGTTGCCGGGCGACGTTCCATGTACAGATTCGGCCCGGCTGACCGATCCCACTTCTGCCAAAGCCGCTACGTCGTCGGGGTTCTGCCCCGTACGGTAAGTGCGCCTGGCCCGGGTGGTGTAAAGGCAGCCACGGCCGTCTTAAAAACGGCTGCCCGAAAGGGCGTGCGGGTTCGAGTCCCGCCCCGGGCACGACAGCGGGGGCCACGTTCGCGTGGCCCTTTCGCGGTGCGGCAGGTGGTCACCTGCAGTGAGTTTTCCTGTACGTATTGTACCCGAATGGGTGGCTCTGCGTCGGACGCCGGGCGCGGCGTCAACTAGTGGCATGGCGCAACCTGTTGCCTACGTTCGCACTGTGGCCCGCGGGAATCGGCTGTGATTCCCCCGTGAAACCTGGCAGAGAGCTGAGAAGCGGGGTTACATCCGCTACGGGCATGCTCAGCTCGGTGTGTCACCACGCTACGATTGAGTCCCGACCAGCAGGTCGGAAGGCCGATGACGTTGGCCGCCAGGCCGAGGAGGCGTCGTGAAGAGCAGCAACCCCGTGCTGAGCAGGCTGGCTGACCGGTCAGCGCAGCACGCGACCTTCCAACGAGTACCGGCTGAGCAGCAGTACGGCGGCTACGGGGCCCCCTCTGGCTACGCTCAGTCACCGCAGCAGGGGGCGCCCTACGCGCCGCCGATCACCCAGCGGATGACCGTCGACGATGTCGTCGTCCGCACGGTGGCGATGCTCGCCGTCGTTGGTGTGTTCGGTGCGATCGGGTGGTTCGTCCTCCCGGACAGCATCTCCATGGGCGTCGCGATCGCCGCGGCGATGGTCGGGCTCGTGCTGGGCCTGATCATCTCGTTCGCGGGTGTCACGAACCCGGCGCTCATCCTGACCTACGCCGCTGCCGAGGGTGTGTTCCTCGGAGTGATCAGCCAGGCGTTCGAGTCGTACTACCCCGGCATCGTGATCCAGGCCGTGATCGGCACGTTCGCGGTGTTCTTCGGGATGGCCGCGCTCTACAAGTTCAAGGTCATCCGGGTCACCCCGATGTTCGCGAAGTGGGTCATCGGCGCGCTGATCGGCGTCGTCGTGCTCATGCTCGCGAACTTCGTGCTCAGCCTCTTCGTCGACGGTGGCCTCGGCCTCCGTGACGGCGGTCCGGTCGCGATCATCTTCAGCCTCGTCTGCATCGGCGTCGCCGCGCTCACGTTCGCGCTCGACTTCAAGCAGATCGAAGAGCTGTCGAACGCCGGTGCCGACCGGAAGTACGCGTGGCTGTCGGCCTTCGGCATCGTCGTCGGACTGATCTGGCTGTACCTGGAGATCCTCCGCCTGCTCTCCTACTTCCGGGATTGATTCCGCCCCCGGAAGACCGGTTCCGCCGCTCGGTGGAACGGTTGACCACACTGCTGTCGTACTGGACGCCGCCGCGGTTCTCCGCGGCGGCGTCGCCGTTGCTGGGCGACGCCGTGACGGCGCTGCGCTCCAGCTCGGCAGCGTCTGTGGACGGGGAAGTACCGGGTTGCTCGGTCGCCGACCAGCTCCACGTCGTCGCCCAGGTCTTGGCTGACCTCGCGGCGGACGCCGAGGGCAGGCGTCGTCGGCCGCTGCCCCGTCCGGGCGAGCCGTCCGTGCTCGCGGACCAGTTCGCGGTTCTCGGCAACGACCTGCTGACGGCCGACGTCGATCCCGCGTTGCTCGATCGTCTGGCTGACCAGCTCGACACCCTGCGGGCAGCCCTGTGACGGTTCGCGACCGGGCGGGCGGCGACCTGCCGGCCACCTCCGCGGCCACCCGCGGGTTACGGGTCGCGGTCGCGGTCGCGCTCGTGCTGACGGTCGCGGCAGGTCTCTTCGTCGCTCCGGTCAGCGCGAGCGCCGCGCCAGGGCGGGCGTTCTACCTCAGCCCGCTCGGCAACGACGCCGCCGACGGCCGGACCGAGGCGACCGCCTGGAAGTCGCTGGCCCGGGCGAACCAGGAGCGCTTCCTCCCAGGCGATCAGCTGTTGCTGCAGGGCGGAGCCCAGTTCGACGGCCAGCTACAGCTCCTCCAGGACGACGCAGGCACCAAGGACGCTCCGGTCACGATCGCCACCTACGGCACCGGGCGAGCGACGATCAAGGCCGTCAACTCGGAGGCGATCAAGGTCTATAACGCGGGCGGCATCACGATCCGCGGCCTGACCATCGTCGGCGACACGTTCACCTACGACGCCTGGAGCGGCGTCCTGTTCTACGCGGACGACAAGGTGCCCACCCGCCCGGCGTCGGTGACGATCTCCGACCTCGACGTCAGCGGCTTCCAGATCGGCATCGCGATGGCCGGTGCCGCGCCCGGGCGCGGCTTCCGGGACGTCACGATCAGCGACTCGACCACGCACGGCAACCGCGACGACGGCGTCCTCTTCTACGGCACCGCGTTTGACCCGAACAACCCGACCTACGCCCACGCCGACGTCACGGTCCGGGGCGTCACCGCGTACGACAACGCGGGTAACCCGAAGAACACCGCGTCGCACAGCGGTAGCGGGATCGTCCTCGGCTCGGTGCGGAACGGGGCGATCGAGCAGTCGTCGGCGTACGACAACGGTGCGGAGTGCGCGTCGACCCGGGAGGGCCCGGCCGGCATCCGGACCTACGACTCGACCGGCGTCACGATCCAACGCAGCGTCTCGTACCGCAACCGCACCGGCACCACGGCCGGCGGCGGTGGCTTCGACCTGGGTGAGAACGTGTCGAACTCGTTCCTGCAGTACAACCTGTCGTACGCGAACGACGGGCCGGGGCTGCTGGTGTTCACCGCCCAGGACAACGGCGCGCAGCGCGGCAACACCGTGCGGTTCAACGTCAGCGTCGACGATGCCCGGGGCAACGGGGGGTACGGCGGTCTCACGGTCGCCGGCCGGGTAGCGGACACGGCGCTCCACCACAACACGATCGTCACCAGGGCCAGCGGCACGCACCAGCCGGCCGCGGCCGAGCTCGGGGACGGGCTGACCGGGGTCACGCTCCGGAACAACATCCTGCTCTCCCAGCGCGCCGGAGCGGCGATCAGCGCGCCGGCCCTCACCTCCGACCAAGTGGTGCTGCGGGGCAACGCGTACTGGCGCGAGGGCGGCGGCTCGGCGTTCGAGTGGGGCGACGGGCGGTACGGCTCGCTAGCGGGCTGGCGGAGGGTCACCGGCCAGGAGCGGGCCGGCGGGAAGGACACCGGCCTCGACGTCGATCCGCGGTTGCAGGACGCGTCCGCCTCGCCGTCCGTCACCGATCCCGGCCAGATCACCCGCGTGACGCAGTTCGCGCTGGCGGCGGATTCGCCGGCCGGGGGAGCGGGCGTCGACGTGGACACCGGCGCCGACGCCGTCGACTACTTCGGGGCCGGGCTGGACGAGCGTCCGGTGAGCATCGGCGCCGCGCAGCCGGCGAAGGTCGCCGCCCAGCCGAGTACCGAACCCAGCGGCCACCGCTGGCTCTGGGGGGTGGCGCTCGCGCTGCTGGCGTTGGTCGGTGGTGGTGGGGTCGCTGCTCTGCTCCGGCGCCGTAGGCCCCCCGATCGGCGTCCCCAGGAGACCCTCAAGGTCCCGTCTTCACGCCTTTGACCATCCCCGCCGGCCTCGGCCGAGGCGGGGTGTCGGCGTCGGCGCGACACCGGTCCGGAGCAGCCCGACCAGGCGTCGGGCGTGGTCGGCGCGCGTACCGGTGAGCGCAGCCCCGCTCGCCAGCGCGACAGGTCGACGACGCTGAGGTCGGGTCGCACCTCACCGGCGGCCTGAGCCCGCGCCAGGAGCTGCTTCGCGGTGGTGTGGAGCGAACGCTGCCTCGTCGGAGTAGACGGCCACCAGCAGGTCGCCGCGGGTGGGGAAGTGGCGGTACAGCGTCGCGTTGCCCACGCCGGGACGCTGACCGTCGAGGACCGATGGGCGATCACGGATCTGGTCAACCGGCACGGGCATCTCACCGACGCCGGCGATCTGGACGCCTGGGGCGAACTCTTCACCGCCGACGTGGTGTACGACGTCAGCGAACTCGGATTCGGAGCGATCGAGGGACTACCGGAGGCGCGAGCGGCCGCGGTGGCGCTCGGGGACGGCAATCCGCTGGCGCACCACGTCACGAACGTCGTCGTGGACGACGCGGGGGACGGTGCGGCCCGGGCACTGTCCAAGGGCCTCGGCGTCCGAGCCGACGGCACGGTCGGGCAGCGTCACCTACGACGACACGGTCGTGCGTACCGAGGCGGGGTGGCGGATCTCCCGCCGGACCGTACGACCCCGGCGGAAGCCGCTCACGCCCTGACGCCCGGCGCGGGAGCGCACCGACGAACGGTGCGGCGCCGCGCGCCGGGCGGGCGAACTGTGCGACACGGAGCGCGCCGCGGGCGGGGCGGACGGTTCGGCCGCCCGCCCCGGACGACTCAGCTCAGGCGCTCCAGCACCATCGCCATGCCCTGGCCCCCGCCGACGCACATCGTCTCGAGGCCGAACTGCTTGTCGTGGGTCTGCAAGTTGTTCAGCAGCGTGGTCGTGATCCGGGCGCCGGTCATGCCGAACGGGTGGCCCAGCGCGATCGCGCCGCCGCTGACGTTGAGCCGGTCCAGGTCGATGCCGAGGTCCCGGTAGGACGGGATGACCTGGGCGGCGAACGCCTCGTTGATCTCGACGAGGTCGATGTCCGAGATCGACTTACCGGCCAGCGCCAGCGCCCGCTTGGTCGCCTCGACCGGCCCGTAGCCCATGATCTCCGGCGACAGGCCGCTGACGCCGGTCGACAGGATCCGGGCCAGCGGCGTGAGGCCCAGCTCGCGAGCCTTCTTGCCGCTGACGATGATCACGGCCGCCGCGCCGTCGTTGAGCGGGCAGGCGTTGCCGGCGGTGACGGTCCCGTCCGGGCGGAACACCGGCTTGAGCGTGGAGACCTTCTCGTACGTCGTGCCCGCGCGCGGGCCGTCGTCGGTGCTCACGACCGTGCCGTCGGGCAGCGTGACCGGCGTGATCTCCCGAGCGAAGTGCCCGTTGGCGATCGCCTTCTCGGCGAGGTTCTGCGACCGCACCGCGAACTCGTCCTGCTCCTGCCGGGAAACGCCCTTGAGCTGCGCCAGGTTCTCCGCGGTGTGGCCCATGCCGATGTAGACGTCCGGCAGCGCGCTGTTCTCGCGCGGGTCGTTCCAGGTGAACCCGCCGGCGGCCGACTCGTCGGTGCGCTTCTGCGCGTCCAGGAACAGCGGGTTCGTGGTGCCTGGCAGACCGTCCGAGCTGCCCTTGACGAACCGGGACACGGTCTCGACGCCAGCGGAGATGAACGCCTCGCCCTCGCCGGCCTTGATCGCGTGGAACGCCATCCGCGTGCTCTGCAGGGAGGACGAGCAGTAGCGCGTCACGGTCGTGCCGGGCAGCGAGTCGTAGCCGAGCAGGATCGACACGACCCGGGCCATGTTGTAACCCTGCTCGCCGCCGGGCAGACCGCAGCCGAGGATCAGGTCGTCGATCGTGGTCGGGTCGAGCGCCGGCACCTTCTCGAGCGCGGCGCGGACGATCGTCGCCGCCAGGTCGTCCGGGCGGATGTCCTTCAGTGAACCTTTGACCGCGCGTCCGATCGGTGACCGCGCGGTGGCGACGATGACGGCGTCGCGGTCGGCGAACTCAGCCACGGTGTCCTCCCAGGCCTTGTGACGGTGTTGTTACCGGCCACGTTACCGCTCAGTAGCGGGCCGGGATCGGACGTCGAGGGCATGTGATGCGTAACACCGTTAGGTTTTTGGGTGGTGCGGTGTTCAGCGTGGCGCCGATGTCGTGCGGGAGGCCTCGTAGACGAGCGGGTACAGCGCGAGCGCCCAGAGCTGGTAGCCGTCCGCCGACGGGTGGTACCCGTCCGCCGACAAGGTCCCGGCGTCCGCGCGGAACACACCACCCGTCCGGCCGGCCAGATCGACGACGCCTGCTCCGGCGCCCGACGCCGCCTGCGCCGACGCGGCCGCGACCCGACGGCCGGACCAGGCCATGATCTCCCGCAACGGCTGCCCGAAGTTCCGGGCCGCGCCCAGGTCCGGGCAGGTGCCGACGACCACGGCCGACCCGGCGGTGACCAGCCGGCGCACGGTCGCGGTCAGCTCCGCCTCGACGACGTCCAGCGGCGTGAACGCGATCGCGTCCTCGCCACCGATCAGGATGACCGCGACGTCCGGGACGCCGTGCACCAGGACGCGCGCGACCTGAGCGTCCAGATCCGCGGCGCGGGAGCCGGCCACCGCGGCCGAGGACAGGTGCACCCGTCGTCCGGTGGAGGCCAGCAGTTCGGCCAGGCGTCCGCCGACCGTCTCGCCGGTCACCGTGACACCGAGCCCGGCTGCGGTCGAGTCACCGAGCAGGACCAGCCGCAGCGGCCGCCCTGCCCCGAAGACCCCGGATCCGGGAGGGGCCAGGTCGGCCGAGAGGTACCGCCGCCGACGTGCCAGCAGCCCTTCGACGGCCAGCACGGAGACGGCGGCGCCGGCCGCGGTCGCCGCTGCGGTGGCCGCGCCGGCCGCGATCGTGCTCAGCTTCATCATCGCCTCCTCCACGTGTGGGCGGCCCGCTGAGAACGACGCTGACAGCCGCGCCACACGACTTGAGTATGACCAATACGAGGCGTCGAGTGGCGCGGATGTCAGCCCCGCTCTCAGCGGGCTCCGGGTCGGAACTACAGGGCGGTGTCTACCCGTCGGCTACCAGATGGGGCATACACCGTCCGGATGCCGCCGAAACGGGCGTGTACGGCGCCCACGCCCGTTTCGACGCACGTGCTCAGCTCGTCCCGAGCCCGGCGATCTCCGGCGGCTTCCCGACCGTCGGCGCGCCGCCGAACAGCCGGATGCGGTGCCGCAGCTCGACCCACCGTCCCCACGGGCCGCGTTCCCGACCCCCGACCTCGGCGGGCGCGACCTCGGTACCGGCCGCCTCCGCCGCCGCGACCGCGGCGTCGACCAGCGAACGGACACCCTCGCCGCGCTCCGGGCAGGGCTCCTCGGTCGCCGCCGGGCCGATGCCGAGCGCAGCTGCCGCGGACGGCAGCATGGCGTCGACCGCGCGGCCGTATCCGGCCGCCGACGGGTGGAACCGGTCCGGCGAGAACATCTCCACCGGATTGGCGGCGAACTCCGCGCCGAGCAGGTCGCCGAGCGAGACCGTACGGCCACCGGCCTCGACCGTCGCGACGGTCTGCGCCGCCGCGAGGTCACGGCTCCAACGTCGGACGATGTATCGCAGCGGCTGCGGGATCGGCCGGATCGTCCCGAGGTCCGGGCAGGTACCCACCACCACCTCGGTGCCGGCGTCCACCAGCCGGCGGACCGCCCGCTTGAGCTGCACCACCGCGACCGACGGCCGGGTCTTGTGCGTGACGTCGTTGCCGCCGATGAAGATCAGCGCCAGGTCCGGCCGGTGTGCCTGCCCGAGGACGATGTCGACCTGGGCGGCGAGGTCGACGCTGCGGGCACCGATCACCGCCGCGGAGACCACGTCTACCGGCCGGTCGGCGAGCCGGGCCAGGCTGGTGCCGAACAGCGCACCGGGCGTCTGGGCCACGGTCTCGACGCCGTAGCCGACCATGCTCGAGTCACCGAGCAGGGCCAAGCGCACCGGAGCGGCGTCGTCGATACCCGACGGGGGAAGGTAGCGGCCGTCCGCGGGCGGCGGCCCGACCTCCAGCGGCTGGATCGCACGGCGGGCCAGGTTCGCCTGGCCGAGCAGTAGTCCGTAGAACGCGGCGCTGAGTAGCCCGAGGCCACCCCCACAAGCTGCGCCGATCGCGACGTGCTTCGTGTGAAGTACTCGACCGTCCACCGTGTCACCTCCTGCTCACGCCGTGTGACCGAGGCCACTGCTGGCTCGCGCCGCGGTGCGACGGATCGTCGCGGCGCGAACGCTGCGACGCCCCGGAGCATCCACGGCGCTGATTTCAAAGTTAGCTCGGCGTCGGTTATGTCACGGTGACTAAGTCGGTGACCGGTCAGTTGCAAAGTCGGGACTCTCGGCGTTTGCACCCGCTCCCGGCACACCCGGATACTTCCCGCACACACCTGGACGGGGAGCCGCTGTGCGCCGAGCCTTCGTACTGGTGGCCCTGACGCTGGCGTCCGCCGCGACGTCGGTTCTGCTCGCGGTCGCGGTCAACGTGGCCACCGGCGGCGAGCTGCCCGGTCGGCTGGCCCCGTTGGAGCCGTTCGCCTGGCCGGCCGTCGCGGTCGCCGCGCTGGTCACCGCCGTGCTCGCGTACTGGCAGCAGCGACCGGTCGCCGAGCCCAGCACCGCCGTGACCCAGCCCGCGTCGCCACCGGACTCCGCTACCCCGCCGCACCACCGCCCGGCCGAGCTGCCCGCGATGCCTGCGCTGTTCACCGGGCGCGCCGACGAGCTCGACCGGATCCTCGCCGCGGTGGAGGACGGTGCGCCGGTGATCGCGGTCTCCGGCCCGGCCGGCGTCGGTAAGTCGGCGCTCGCGCTGCACGTGGCGCACCGGATCAGCGACCGGTACCCGGACGGGGCGCTCTTCGTCCGTCTCCGCGGAGCCAGTTCGGAACCGGCCGAACCGGGTGACGTCCTGGGTCGATTACTGCGCAGCCTCCCGGACACCCCCGGCGCCGACGACGGGGAGCTCCGCGGCGACACCGAGACGTTGGCCGCCCGGTTCCGCACCCGGATCGCCGGTCGTCAGTTCCTGATCGTGCTGGACGACGCGCGCAGTGCGGCCCAGGTCCGCCCGCTCCTGCCCGGGACGCCCGGCTCGCTGGTGCTGGTGACCAGCCGGCCGGTCCTGGCCGAGCTGGCCGCTGCGACGCTCGTCCGGCTCGGAGTTTTCTCGGCCACGGAAGCCAGGGAATTGCTGGCCCGGGTGGCCGGTGCGAACCGGGTGAACGCCGACCCCCAGGCCACCGCAGCCGTGCTCAGGGCCTGCGGCAACCTGCCCCTGGCGGTCGGTATCGCCGGGAGCCGCTTGCGTGCCCGCCCGTCCTGGACGATGGCGACGCTGGCCGAACGGCTCGCCGACGAGGGGCGCCGCCTGGACGAGCTGAGCACCGGCCACGACGCGGTCCGGGCCAGCGTCGGCGCGACCTACACCGAGCTCGACGAGCACCACCAGCGTGTGTTCCGCCGCCTCGGTGCGCACCCCGGCACCGATTTCGACACCGCGGCGGCCGCGGCGCTCGCCGACCTGCTGCCCGCCGGAGCGGAGCCCACGCTCGACCGGCTGGTCGAACGTCAGCTGGTCGAGGTGGTGACGTCCGACCGCTACCGCCTGCACGACCTGTTGCGGCTCTACGCGGCCGAGCAGCTCGGGGCGGCTCAAGGGCGTCCGTTGGGCCCGGAGGGCCTGGCCGCGCTCCGGCGACTGGCGCGGCACTACACGCAGCGGGCCGCACCCGCTCCGCCCGGGCCGCCGGAGCCCGAGCCGGGGTATCCGGAGGGCCTCGACGAGCGACGCGCGTTCGTCGACGCCGAGCGGGAGAACATCGTCGCCACGGTCACCGCCGCCGTTGCGGCCGGCGAGCACCTGCGAAGCGTGGCCCCCGATGCGTCGGCCGACGGCGTCGAAACCGTCCCGGCGAGCGAGCTGTTCGACGCCGCCTGGGAGCTCGCCGCCGCGGTCGAACCGCACTTCGCCCACTACCCGTTCCACGCCGACGGCCGCCGGCTCTGGACCGCCGGGCTGGCCGCCGCCACCGCGGTCGGGCAGCCCGACTGCATCGCCAGGGCCGAGTACGCGCTGGCCAGGGCTACCCAGTACAGCGGCGACATCCGGCGCGGGCTGGCGCACGCCCGGCACTCGCTGGAGTGGTGGGAGCGCACCGAAGACCTGCCGAACACCGCTGCCGCGCATCGTCGCCTGGCCAGCGCGCTGCACGGCGCCGGTCGGCTCGCCGAGGCCGAGGAGCACTACGCACGAACCCTCCAGCTGTGCCTCGAGGCCACCCCGGAGGTGTGGTCGGCCGGCGAAGCGGCGGGCCTCCGCGCCAGCGCACTGCGTGGCCTCGGCAGCCTGCAACTCGCCCGGGGCGAGGTCGACGCCGCGGTCCGGACCCTGCAGCGTGCCGTCGACGCCCGCCGCGACGCCGGTGACGACGCCGGGCTGGCGCGCGCCCGCACGTCGCTGGCGCGTGCACATCGCAAAGCCGGCCGCACCGAGGTGGCCCGCGAGTTGGTGGCCCCGCAGGTGCCGGTGTTCCGGCGGCTCGGCGACGCGATGTGGGAGGTCACCGCGCTCCGCGAGCTGGGCAGGCTGGAGCTGACCGACGGCCGGTTGGCCGAGGCTGCCGGGTGGCTGGAGTCGGCCCGGGCGGTAGCCGAGCGCAGCCGGAACCACACCGGCGCCGGCATCACGCTCGTTGCGCTCGCCGAGGTCGACGTGGCGGCCGGGCGTCCGGCTGCGGCCGTCGATCGATTCCGCGAGGCGATCGCCGGGTTCCGGGCCGTCGATGCCCACGTGCGGGAAGGTTTGGCGCTGCTCCGGCTGGCGCTGCTGCTCGCGTACCACGGTGCGCACGCGGAGGCCGACGCCGCCGTGGCCCGCGCCGAGGAGCTGCTCGCCGACACCGACCTGGCGGAGGCGGGGGAGATGCTCGAGCGGGTCCGGCAGCTCCGCGGAGCGACCCGCTCCGACCTGGGCGGGTAGCTCTCGGAGGACGCGACTAGGCTCGATTCAGCAGAGTGACTGGCCCGTCCAGAAAGAGCTGACGCCGTGCGGTACTTCGAGTCTGTGGTCGACCTGATCGGCGGCACGCCGCTGGTCAAACTCCGTTCCCTCGCGGAGGGGGTGCCGGGCACGGTCCTGGCCAAGATCGAGTACCTCAACCCGGGTGGCTCGGTGAAGGACCGCATCGCGGTGCGGATGATCGAGGCGGCCGAGAAGTCCGGCGAACTCCGGCCCGGCGGCACGATCGTGGAGCCCACCAGCGGAAACACCGGCGTCGGGCTGGCCATCGTGGCGCAGACCAAGGGCTACAAGTGCATCTTCGTCTGCCCGGACAAGGTCAGCGAGGACAAGCGGAACGTGCTCCGCGCGTACGGTGCCGAGGTCGTGGTCTGCCCGACCGCGGTCGCGCCGGAGCACCCCGACTCGTACTACAGCGTCTCCGACCGGCTGGTCCGGGAGATCGACGGCGCGTGGAAGCCCGACCAGTACTCGAACCCCGAGGGTCCGGCGAGCCACTACGCGACGACCGGCCCGGAGATCTGGGCCGACACCGACGGCCGGGTCACGCACTTCGTCACCGGCATCGGTACCGGCGGGACGATCACCGGCACCGGCCGGTACCTCAAGGAGAAAGCCGCCGAGGCCGGACGCACCGTGAAGATCGTCGGCGTGGACCCGGAGGGCTCGGTCTACTCCGGGGGCACCGGACGGCCGTACCTGGTCGAGGGCGTCGGGGAGGACTTCTGGCCGAGTGCCTACGACCCGTCGGTGACCGATGAGGTCGTGGCGGTCTCCGACGCCGAGTCGTTCCTGCTCACCCGGCGCCTGGCCCGGGAAGAGGGCCTGCTGGTCGGCGGCTCGTGCGGGATGGCGGTCGCCGGTGCGTTGAAGGTGGCTCGCGAGGCCGGACCGGACGCCGTCGTCGTCGTGCTGCTGCCGGACGGGGGCCGCGGTTACCTCTCGAAGATCTTCAACGACGAGTGGATGGCCGGCTACGGCTTCCTCAACCTGGCCGACCGCATTCCCGGCGGCATCACCGTCGGGGAGGTGCTGCGCGCCAAGAACGACGGCATTCCGCAGCTCGTCCACACCCATCCGAACGAGACCGTGCGCACGGCGATCGACATCCTCCGCGAGTACCACGTCTCGCAGATGCCGGTCGTCCGCGCGGAGCCTCCGGTGATGGCGGCCGAGATCGCCGGGTCGATCAGCGAGGCGGCGCTGCTCGACGCGTTGTTCGAGCGGCGCGCGTTGATGAGCGACTCGGTCGAGCAGCACATGGCCTCGCCGCTGCCTGCCGTCGGCTCCGGCGAGTCGGTGGACGCCGCGATGAAGGCGGTCGAGGCCTCCGACGCCGCCGTGGTCCTCGACGACGGCAAGCCGATCGGCATCCTCACCCGCCAAGACCTGCTCTTCTACCTCGCTCAATAACGCACGGCGGGCGCCGCGCGCTCGGTCAGAAGTCGAGTGCGCGGGCCCGGAGGGCGGGCAGGTCGTGGATCACGACCGTGCGGCGGCTGGTGCGGAGTGTGCCGTCGGCGCGGAGCGTCCCGAGCGCCTTCGCGACCGCCTCCCGGGAGGAGCCGATCCACCCGGCCAGCTCGTCCTGGGAGAGCGGTAACCCGATCCGCATCCCCTCCTCGGTGGGCTGACCGAACCGGTCCGCGAGCTCCACCAGCCGGGCGGCGACCCGGCCGAGCGTGTCGTGCGCGCCGAACTCGATCCGCTTGCGGTCGGCGTCCCGGAGCCGCTCGGCGAGCGTCTGGGCGAGCAGCAGCGCGACCCGCCCGTGCGCCCGCAGGTACTCCTGGAACGCGCCGAGCGGCAGCACCAGCGCGGTCACCGGCTCCAGCGCCTCGACGGTGGCCGATCGCGGCCGCTGGTCGATCGCCGCCAGCTCGCCGATCAGCGAACCCGGCCCGCGGACGGCCAGCATCACCTCGGTGCCGCCGCCGGTGCTCGAGTACGCCTTCACCCGGCCGCTCACCAGTACCAGCACCGAGTCCGACTCGTCCGCCTCGCCGAAGAGCACCTCACCGCGCTGCCACGAGCGGGGGCGCGCCAGCGTGAGGTAGTCGGCGGCTTCCTCGGCCTTGAGCAGGCCCCAGAACTCCGTGGCCGGCGGTTCGACGATCACGGCGCCCCCTCCGACCGCTGGGCCCCGTCTTCGGAGTGCGGTGGTGGCTCGGCGTGCGGTGTCCGCTCCAGGGCCGCCGAGGAGACCACATAGGCCCGCACTGGCTGCAACCGACCCTTGACGGTCAGCTCTCCGAGCGAGTACCCGGTGACGTCCGGGCCGAGCTGCCGCATCGTCGCGTCCCCGACCACCACCTGACCGGGCTGGGCCAGCGTCTGCAGCCGGGCAGCGACGTTCACCGCGTCACCCATCGCGTTGAACCCCCGTAGTGTCTCGCTGCCGATGTTGCCGACCAGGGCGTCCCCGGTATTGATCCCCACCCGGAAGCGTGGCCAGCCGGGACGTCCGGCGGCGATCGAGTCCACCGCCGCCTGCAAGCCGATCCCCGCGCGCACCGCCCGCGCCGCGTGGTCGGCCTGCCGGGCGGGTGCGTTGAACAGAGCCAGCAGCGCGTCGCCGACGAACTGGACGACGGTGCCGCCGTTGTCGAGGATGCACGGCACCGCAACCCCGTGATAGCGGTTGAGCATCGTCACGATCTCCGCGGGATCGACCTGCTCGGAGAAGGTCGTGAAGCCACGCAGGTCGGCGAAGAGCGCGGTGACCTCGACGATCGAGCCGCCGAGCGCGGCCTGCCCGGGGTCGGCGAGCAGCGACGCCGCGACGTCCGGCGACATGTACTGCCGGAACAGCGTGCTCAGCTCCGCGTAGAGCCGGGCGTTCTCCACCGCGATCGAGAGCTGGTTCGCGAGCGCTTCGGCGAGCGCGGTCCAGGTGTCCGAGTCGGCCCGGCCCGGCACTTCGACGACGCCCGCCACCCGGCCCTTCACGGTCAGCGGGAAGACGAGTCGATCGTCCTCCCGGTACGGACCGCGCGCGGCCAGCGCGTCCGGATCATAGGCGCGCCCCTCCACGTCCAGAACGCCGTTCGTGACCAGGCCGACCGACACCGGGCCGTAGGCCGGGCGCACCCGGGCCAGGACGTCCTGGAGCAGTTCCCGCTCGCCGAGACCGACGCGCGCCCGCTCGCCGACCGCCACCAGCGCTCCGAGCAGTGTGGAGAGTTCGCGTTCGGCGGCGAGCGCAGCACCTGCCCGGTCGAGGACGACGGCCTGCCGCTCGGTCAGTCCGAACCGCTCGGCCAGCTGCGCCGCCAGCGGTTCGGCGGTGGCCCGGCCGCTGCGCTCCCGCTCGCGCAGCGCGGTCACGAGTTCTTCGAGCGCCGCCTCGTACTGCTCCCGCACGGCGCGGACGGCCGGCGCGAGCATCACCGCGTCGAACAGCCCGGCGCTCGACCCCTCGGTGCGGTACTGGACGTAGGCGCTGTAGGCCACGAAACCGAACGCGAAGACCAGCAGCAGGTGCCACTCCCACCAGGACAGGTGCCACTTGTCGGCGAGTGTCACCGCGACCATCGCCTCGGCCAGCAGGACGAATGCGGTGAGGATGCTCACCAGCACCGCAGCCGGAGCACGCCGGTGCATCCGGTAGTACCGCCAGGCAGCGAAGAGGTACGCGCCGACGACCAGCAACGCGACGATCGCGAGTGGACCCTCGACGTCCCGGACCCGCGGCGGCGCGTTCAACGGCGGCAGGTCGAGCAGCGTCACGACGCCCCACCCGACCATCAGCGCGGTCAGCCCGCCCCAGAGCGGAACCCGCAGCGCCAGCACCCGGTCCGAGTTCAGCGGCAGCGCGGAGACCGCCGCGAACACCGCGGAGATCGCCAGCCCGGTCGGCTGGGACAGGTCGAACCCGATGTTCGCGTGGTCGATCAGGACGAGCGGCGTGGCCAGCGCGTGCAGCAGCAGGAATCCGGCCGACGACAGGAAGCAGAGAGAGACCAGGAACAGCCGGGCGTCCCGCCGGTTCAGCGCGGCCACGGTCATCGCGACGCCTGGCAGCAGGCTGATCGCCGCGACGACCAGGACCAGCCAGAAGTGGCTCGGCGGGTGGTGCCAGAGGACGTCCGCGCGCGGCTGCGCCAGCAGCAGCCAGAGCGCGGCGAGCGGAACCAGGAGGTGCAGGGCCCAGACGGTCGCCCGCACGGGCTGCACCGTCGGGGGTAGACGCGGAACTGTCATCGGTCCTCCGCTGTCGGGAAGGCGACAACCCCCGAAAGAGGACTGTGCGTACTTCTGCACGGACGCCAGGTGGCGGATGGTTGCACAGTGGAGAAGACCGGGGCACCAGACGCGTGGCCCAGACCGTTCCGCCCCCACCTGGAGACGTCATGAGCCACCGAGGACCACTCCTCACCCTGCTGTCCGGAACCGTGGTCGCCGCCGTGCTGATGGTTGGCAGCTCGCAGGCGACCACCAAGAGCGCCGACTCCTCGAACGCCGCCCAGGCGCCACCCGCCGCGGCTCCATCCCAGTCCAGTCCGGCACCGAGCACCATCCCCCCTTCTGCCAACCCCTCGCCGAGCACGCCGGCGGCGACGGGCCGCAAGGCGGTGTTCGCCGGACGGGTGGAGAACGGTAAGGCGACGGTCGCGATCTCGGTGAAGGACGGCCAAGCGGTCGCGTACTTCTGCGACGGGGACCGCACCGAGGCGTGGATGCGCGGACCGGCCACCGGGGGAGACCTGGACCTGAAGGGCGCGCCGGGCGGCACCCTCACCGGCACCTACGGACGGAACAAGGCGGCCGGCACGGTGACCGCAGGCGGGCAGCAGTTCAAGTTCGACGCGCCGCTGGTGACCTCGCCGTCCGGGGTCTACCGGGGTACCGCGACCATCCAGGGCGCCCGCGTCGTGGCCGGCTGGATCGTGCTGCCCGACGGCACCCAGGTCGGGGTGGCCGCGGTGGACGGCGTGCCGGAGCCGGCGCCCCCGATCGATCTGGACTCGAAGACCGCGACGGTCGACGGCGGCACCGTGGCCGTCAAAGAAGCCGAGCCGGCGTCCTGACCACCCACTGCTGAAGGAGAAGTCATGACCGGCTGGGACGACGAGCCCGACGACAAGCCCACACGACGCTTTCCCACCTACCCGCCGCCTCCGTCGGGCAACTACCCGCCCGCGGACGCTCCCACGGCGCCGTACGGGCAGCCCGGCGGTTACCCGCCCGGGAACGCCCCGTACCCGGCGCCGGGTGGTTACCCGCCGGGGGACGCTCCGACCGCGCCGTTCGCGGCGCCGCCCCCTCCCGCCGCCGACCCCTACGGCGCGAACCCGTATCCGGACGACCCCTACGCCCCGACCGACCGGTACGCCGCACCGCTGGCCGCCACCGCCCAGGCGTCCGCGCCGCCGTCTCCGGCCTCCGCCGGCACCGTGACGAAGCTGATCGTGCCGCTCGCGATCGGCGCCGGGGTCGCGGTGGTCCTCGGTGTCTACGGCAAGGTGCACACCCCCACCGGCATCGCGGTGAGCGTCGCCGGTTTCTCCGGACCGCTGACCGTCAAGGTCTGGCTCGCCACCCTCGCCATCGTGTTCGCGGTCTTCCAGCTCGTCACCGCGCTCGCGATGTGGGGGCGGCTGCCGATCCGCGGCTCCTGGGTCAGCCCCGCCCACCGGTGGTCTGGTCGGATCGCGTTCGTGCTGACGATCCCGGTCGTCGTCCACTGCCTCTACGCTCTCGGGTTCGCCGACTACAGCACACGAGTGCTCGCCCACTCCCTGCTGGGCTGCCTCTTCTTCGGGGTGTTCACGACGAAGATGCTCGTGCTGACGAAGCAGGGCCTGGCCGGTTGGGTCCTCCCGCTGTTCGGGGGCCTGGTCTTCGCCACGCTGGTCGGAGTCTGGGCGACGTCCGCGCTCTGGTTCTTCAGCACGTCCGGTTTCCAGTTCTGAACTTTCTCCCGCGCGCAGACGTGAACTCCGTGGACGTGGCGTCCCGGCTGTGAAGATGTGAAGTGATCTGGCCGAGGGGCGCCGCGTGGCATGGGACTGTGCTATTGATTGAGCACTCAACTACTACATAGATCTACTACACAGATACCAAGGCCCGAGGAGAACGCATGGATCACGAGACCCAGACTCGGCAGGAGCGCTTCACCCGCGGGCTGCTGAACCGGCGAACGGTGCTGGCCAGTGCCGGCGCGGTGGGGGTGACCGTACTTGCCTCCGCCTGCTCGACCTACGGCGACAACTCCAACGAAGCCGCCGCGCCCCCGGCGTCCAGCGCGGCCGCCCCCAGCGCCGGTGCCACCACCGGTGAAGCTCCCGCCGCCGACGCGCTCGCCCAGGTCGCCGACATCCCGGTAGGCGGCGGCAAGATCTTCGAGGAGGCCGGCGTGGTGATCACCCAGCCCGAGGCCGGCACGATCAAGGCGTTCTCGAACGTCTGCACCCACCAGGGCTGCAAGGTGAACAAGGTCGAGACGACGATCGACTGCCCCTGCCACGCGAGCAAGTTCTCGATCAGCGACGGCTCACCGACCGCAGGCCCGGCCAAGAAGCCGCTGCCGGAGAAGCAGGTCACCGTCAACGGCGACGCGATCACGCTGGCCTGAGGCCGACGTTCGTACCGGGTCCGTCGCTCGCGTGGGCTGGCGTTGGCGGCGACCTCCGGTACAGCGCGAACCCCCTTCGGCGGAAGGCAGTACGTTCACTAGGTGGACCTCGACGCCTACGTGGCCGAGCACCAGGGGGAGTGGGAGCGGCTCGAGCAGCTGCTCCGTCGGCGACGCCTCACCGGTACCGAGAGCGACGAGCTGATCGCGCTCTACCAGCGGGCCGCCACGCACCTCTCCGCGGTGCAGAGCCGCGCTCCCGATCCGGCGCTGGTCGGGCGGCTCTCCCGCCTGGTCGCTCGGGCCCGCGCGGCCGTGACCGGCAGCAGCGCGCCGTCCTGGCTGACCTTCGCCCGGTTCTTCACGGTGGGCTTCCCGGTCGCCGTGTACCGGGCGTGGCCGTGGTGGTGCGGCGTCGCCACCGCCTTCTCGGCGGTGACGTTCGGACTGATCGCGTGGTTCGGGACCCATCCGGAACTCGCCGCGCAGCTGGGGCCGGAGCCGGCGATCAAGCAGTTGGTCGAGAAGGATTTCGCCAACTACTACTCGGAGTACCCGGCGCAGGACTTCGCCGCCCAGGTGTGGACCAACAACGCTCAGCTCGCCGCGATCTGCTTGTTCTCGGGCGTGCTGATCCTGCCGGTCCTCTACGTGCTCGTGCAGAACGCGCTCAGCGTCGGCGCGATCGGCGGCGTGATGGTGGCGTACGGCAAGGCGGACATCTTCTTCGGGCTGATCACGCCGCACGGCTTGCTGGAGCTGACCGCGGTCTTCGTCGCGGCCGGCGCCGGCCTCCGGATCGGCTGGGCGTGGATCGCCCCCGGCCGCGGCCGCACCCGGGCTCAGGCGCTCGCCGAGACCTGCCGCGCGGCCGTGCTCATCGCGCTCGGGCTCGTCGTCGTGCTGGCGATCTCCGGCGTCATCGAAGCGTTCGTCACGCCGTCCGGACTGCCCACCGCCGCCCGGATCGCGATCGGCGTCGCAGCGTTCGCAGGCTTCCTGACGTACGTGGTCGTGCTCGGTCGCCGCGCTGCGCGCGCCGGCGAGACCGGGGACCTCGCGATGGCTGAGCGCGGCGATCTGGCTCCCACCGTGTAATTACGCCGCCCGGCGAACCACCGCAACCCATGCCCGCTCCTGCATCGGTGGTCTCCGACGCGCTCCTCGCGTCCCCCGTCACCGCTGCCTGTCCGAATCCGATCTGCGGCGCCCCTGGTCACCTGCTCGCCGCCAGCCTGCGGTCGCCCAGCCTGCGGTCGCCCAGCCTGCGGTCGCCCAGCCTGCGGTCGCCCAGCCTGCGGCGCCCGTTGGGTGTGGCCGCCCATGGTTGGCGCGCTTTCCGGGTGGCGCTTGAGGTGGTTGTCGCGCATTCCGTGCCATGACACTCAAAGCGCCACATCCATCCGAGCGGGCACCCGGAAACGGCGACATTCATCCGGGCGAGCGCCCGGAAACCCCGACACCCATCCGGGCCGCACCCGGAAACGATGACATCCATCCGGACGGCACCCGGAGACGATGACATCCATTCGGACGGCACCCGGAGACGGCGACAGCTATCGGGACAAGCACCCGGAATCGGCGACATCCATCTCGGCGGCCCCCGGAAATAGCGACAACCAAGCCCGCCGACGGCGTTCCACGTTCTCAGCGCTGGGCGCCACGCCCGGCCTGCCCGGTACGGCAACCATGTGTTTCACCGGTATCACGATGCGCCACTGCCGCTGGGCGGTCTAACGGGAGCGGCAACCTTGACACGGTGGTGGTAAGGTCCGCCCATGGTGAACCTGGAAGCGTTCGTCGCTGGTCTGCCCAAGGTCGAGCTGCACGTCCACCACGTGGGTTCGGCCTCCCCTCACGCGGTGGCCGAGTTGGCTGCGCGGCACGCCGGCAACACTGCGGTGCCCGCCGACGTCGACGCGCTGGAGAAGTTCTTCGAGTTTCGCGACTTCGCCCACTTCATCGAGGTCTACATCGCGGTCGCCGACCTCGTCCGTGACCCCGAGGACGTCCGCATCCTCACCTACGAGGTGGCCCGCGAACTGGCCCGGCAGCAGGTCCGGTACGCCGAGCTGACCGCGACGCCGTTCTCGCACACCATCCGTGGCATGGCCCCCGAGGCCTACTGCGAGGCCCTCGAGGACGCCCGCAGCGCCGCGCGCCGTGACTTCGGTCTCGAGCTGGTGTGGTGCTTCGACATCCCGGGCGAGGCCGGGATACCGGCCGCCGAGGACACGCTCAGGATCGCGCTGGACCAGCGTCCGGACGGGCTGGTCAGCTTCGGGCTCGGCGGTCCCGAGATCGGCGTCCCCCGCCCGCAGTTCAAGCCGTACTTCGACGCGGCGCGTGCAGCGGGCCTGCACTCGGTGCCGCACGCCGGGGAGACCACCGGCCCGGAGACGGTCTGGGACGCGATCCGGGAGCTGGGCGCCGAGCGGATCGGCCACGGCACCAGCGCGCTCGGCGATCCCGAGTTGGTGGCCCACCTCGCGGAGCACCAGATCCCGCTGGAGGTCTGCCCGACGTCGAACCTGCGCACGCGTGCGGTTCCGAGCCTCGCCGAGCACCCGCTGGCGGGCATGGTCGAGGCCGGCCTGTTCGTCACGATCAACTCGGACGACCCGCCGATGTTCGGCACCACGCTGGAGAACGAGTACCTGGTCGCGGCGGAACTCCTGAAGCTCGACGCGGCGGGCGTCGCGGAGCTGTCCAAGGCGGGCGTCCGCGCCTCGTTCCTCTCGGATGCTCGGAAGAAGGAGCTGATCGCCGAGATCGACGCCTACACCGCCGTGAACGGCTGACCGGACACGGCTTTCGGGAAGACCACCTCTCCAGCCGCTCCGAGAGGTGGCCTTCCCGAAAAACCCGCACGCGCGACGCCCCACGTGCGGTGGACGTCAGAGGCGGCCGGCGGCCTTCATTGCCAGGTAGGTATCGGTGACCGTGGAGGCGAAGACGTCCGCCGGCGCGTCCACCACCTCGACGCCCCGGGCTCGCAACGCGGTCACGATCCGGCGCCGCTCGGCGTCCGTCCGCGCCGCCGCAGCGGCCTCGTAGACCGCCTCGGCGTTGCCCCGCTGCGCAGCCATCGTCGCCGCGGCGGGGTCGCCGACCGAGGCCAGTACCACCGTGTGCCGGTCGGTGAGCTGCGCCAGCACCGGCAGCAAACCCTCGGCCAGCGGCGCCGGCTCGACCGCGGTGAACAGCACCACCAAGCACCGTTTCCGGGCGCGGACGAGCACCTCGGAGACCACCAGGTCGAAGTCCGACTCGACCAGCCGCGGCTCCACCGGCGCGAGCGCCTCGCCGATCGACGCGACGACGCTCGCGTGCCCGGCGCCGCGCACCGACGTTCGCAGGTCGACGTCGGCGGCGAACAGCTCGACCCGGTCGCCGGCTTTGGCGGCGACCGCTGCGAGCAGCAGACACGCGTCCATCGCCGCGTCCAGCCGGGGGATGTCGCCGACCCGGGCCGCGGACGTCCGGCCGGTGTCGACGACGAGCACCAGGCGGCGGTCACGCTCGGGCCGCCAGGTCCGCACCACGACCTCGCTGCGCCGCGCGGTGGCCCGCCAGTCGATCGAGCGCACGTCGTCGCCGTCGACGTACTCGCGCAGCGCGTCGAACTCGGTGCCCTGGCCACGAGCCCGCACCGCCAGCGACCCGTCCAGCCGACGCAGCCGGGAGAGCTTCTCCGGGAGGAACCGCCGGGACGCGAACGGCGGCAGCGTCCGGATCGTCCACGGGGGTGTGAGCCGCCGGATCGCCCGGCGACGGGTCTGCCGGTAAGCGAGCCCGAGTGGGCCGGTCGACCGCACGGTGACCGCCACCGCCGGCCGGTCGCCACGCCTGGTCGGGACGAGCGTCGTGTCGAGCCGCTCGGTCGCCCCCGGCTTCAGCACGGTCTCGTGAACGTACGGCGACGCACCTGCCGAGGGAACCCACGCGTCCCGGATGCGGGCGCGGACCGTGCGGCGACCGGTGTTCGTGGCTACCAGCGTCACCACCGCCGACTCGCCCAGCCGGGTGTGGGTGGCGCCGCGGCGGCGGAACGTCACCTTGCCCGCCGCCCCGGCGAGCAGCCAGTCCACCACGCACACCAGCGCCAGCAGCCCCAGCCAAGCCCACGCAATCGCCCCGTGCCAGGGCAGCACCGCGCTCACCAACGCACCGGCGATGCAGAGCAGGACGACCCTGCCGGTAATCATTTCCGCATCTCAGCGGGGGGTCGGCACGGTGGCCAGGACGGAGTCGAGGACGCCGTCCGGCGTCGCGCCGTCCAACTCGGCTTCGGGGCGCAGCACGATGCGGTGCCGCAGCGTCGGCCGGGCCAGCGCCTTGACGTCGTCCGGGGTGATGTAGTCGCGGCCGGACAGCCAGGCCCAGGCCTTCGCCGTCGCCAGCAGTGCCGTCGACCCACGGGGCGACGCTCCGGCGGCCAGCGAGGGCGACGTGCGGGTGGCCCGACAGACGTCGACGACGTACGCCATCACCGGGTCGGCGACCTGGACGCCTCGCGCCGCCTTTCGTGCGGTGGCGAGGTCGGCTGCGGTGGCGACCGGCTCGACCGCGGACAGGTCCCGCGGGTCGAAGCCCTGGTGGTGCGCGGCCAGCACCCGCAGCTCGGCCTCCCGGGACGGCAGCGGCACGTCGACCTTGAGCAGGAACCGGTCGAGCTGCGCCTCCGGGAGCGGGTAGGTGCCCTCGAACTCCAGCGGGTTCTGGGTGGCGGCCACCACGAACGGGTCCGGCAGCGGGCGCGGCAGACCCTCGACGGTGACCTGCCGCTCCTCCATCGACTCCAGCAGCGAGGCCTGCGTCTTCGGGGGCGTCCGGTTGATCTCGTCGGCGAGCAACAAGTTCGTGAAGACCGGGCCTTCGCGGAACTCGAACTCGGCGGTCCGGGCGTCGTAGACCAGCGAGCCGGTGACGTCGCCGGGCATCAGGTCCGGTGTGAACTGGACTCGCTTGGCGTCCAGCGACAGCGCGGCGGCCAGCGTCCGGATCAACAGCGTTTTGGCCGTGCCGGGCACGCCTTCGAGAAGCACGTGACCCTGGCAGAGCAGCGCGATCACCAGGCTGGTGAGCACCGCGTCCTGCCCGATGACGACCTTGCCCACCTCGGTGCGCAGCCGACCGAGCGCGGCCCGGGCGGCCTCGGTGTCCGGCGCGGTGTCGCTGAGCGGGGCAGGAGTTTGGGTGGGCGTATCGGTCACGACGGACGTCCTTCGTCAGGGCGGGCTTGCTGTGGAGCCGGAGTGGAGGTCGGCGCGATCACCGCCGACACGAGGGCGTCGAGGGCATCGGCGAGGATCACCAGACCGCGGTCGTCGACCGGCGGTGAACCGTACAGGTGCTGGCCGACCGACGCGGCGGGCCAGCCGGATCGCTCGGCGACCGCGTCGCACACCTCGCGTGGCTCGGGGCGCGAGCCGAGGCCGAGCACCGGCAGCAGGCGGGCCAGCGCCGCGCTGCGGAGCGCCTCGGCCGCTTCCGGATGGGCGCGTGCGCGCTGGTAGAGGCGGGCCCGACCCTCCACCGTCTCGGTGGAGCGGACGACGACCGGCAGCGGCTCGGCCACCGGAGCACTCAGCCGTCGGCCACGCCAGAACGCCGCCAGCAGCCCGGCCGCCGCCAGCATGCCGGCCGTGGCCGGGACCCAGCGGGGCAGCAGATCGGTCAGCGAGCGGGGTTCGTCCTCGGCGATCGGCTCCGGCGTGATCCGCTGCAGCCAGAGGACGTCCCGGTGGGCGCTGAGCAGGCCGAGCGACAGGGCCGCGTTGCCGCGCTCGGCGAGCTGGTCGTTGACGAGCGGCTCGGGGGTGCCCAGGAAGACCAGCTCGGCCTTGCCGGGGCGGTCGAGCACGGCCAGGGTCCGGTTGTAACAGAGGAGGAGGCCGGAACCGGCGAAGCGGTAGCCGCCCATCTCGGCGTCACCGGCCGAGCGGGCCTCCGGCAGCGAGCAGTTCGGATCGATCGGCTCCGGGAAGGCCGCGCCGGTGACCCGCACGTCGACGCCGAGGTCGTCCAGCGTGAACGCGTCCGGCTGGACGAACACCACCCGGACCGAGTCCGGCAGGCCGGCCAACCGCTGCAGGCTCTCGTCGGCGAGGTTGTAGGGGAACGGGACGACGATCGTGACGTTCCCGGCGGCGGCTCGGCCGACGACGTCCTCCACGGTCGTCACCTTCCGTACCGGGTGGCCGTGGTTGCCGAGCAGGACGGTGAGCGCGCGGGTGCCCTGGGGGTGGGCGCCGTCCGGGTCGAGCGCCCCGCGCTCACCGGAGGGCGCGGTGCTGGACAGCACCCAGAACGCGAGTGAGACGAGGGCGAGCAGGGCCAGCGTCAGGAGGATCCGGGCGCGCCACCGCGCGCGGGGCGTGACGGCGGTAGGAGGGGCGAGGGTCACGGACGCTCACCGCCCTGGCTGCTCGCGCCGTTGGCGGAGCCGGACGGAGCCGAGGCGCCGGGCGCGACCCAGGTGTCCGCTCCCACCAGTACCTCGTCGCTCGGCCGGGCCTCGGCCACTCGGGTGGCGATCGTCCGCATGCGCTGGTCGTGCTCTGCGGTGGCGGTCCGCTCGCCGTACCAGATCTCGGCGAACAGCTCCGCGGCCGCGACCAGGTCCGCGGCGACCGTCGGCAGCACCTGACCGGCCTGCCCGGCGACCTCGTGCGCGGTGCGCCCCGGGCGGTTGTCGACGAGGTCGCGCGCCACCAACCCGGCCACCACGCCCCGGAGTCGCTCCCGGACGGCCTCGGCCCAGCGTCCCTCGGCCGCGAACGCGTCGGCCCGGGCGTCGTGCTCGGTCGCACTGCGCGTCGGCGTCACCGGGTCGGTCTTGCGCCGGACCGTCGCCGTGCGGCCGGGCAGTCCGAACCGCCAGATCAGGACCGCGACGACCGCGATGATCAGCAGGACGAAGATCAGCAGTCCCGTACCGCCGCCCGGGCTGACGCCCTGCGCGTTGTCGAGCCCGCGCTGGAGCTGTTCCATCAGCGACTCGAACATCCGCTCCAGCAGGGTCGGCTTCTCGTCCTGGTAGATCTGCTTGGAGAGCTCCTCCTCGGCCTCCTCGGCCGACGGCTGCCGCGGGTAGGGCTCGGTCGGCAATGACGTGATCATCGAACGCGTGCTTTCCGTGCCAGGCGGGAAGCCAGCCCCCACTCGACGTCAAGGGCCTCGCTCCGCATCCGGCCGTCGAGATAGAGCACCGTGTCGATACCGGCCCGGAACGCCCAGACGACGATCAGCGGCAGGTACCACGCCACTGCGACCAGCACCGTGATCAGCAGCAACGCCCCGTGGTCGCCGGCCGCAAGGGCTTCCTCTGTGGCCACGGCACCGCCCAACACGACGGCGATGAACATCAGCGGGGCGGCCATCATCACCCAGACCAGAGCACTCACCGCGGCCGCCAACAACCGGATCCAGAGCTGCCGGACCAGCGCGAGGAACGTTCCGGTCCCGACCTGGGTGGCCCGCCGCAGGGCGTTACCGATCGAGCCGCCCTCGAAGATCAGGACGTGTACCGACAACCGCATCAGCCCGCCGAACAGCGGTACGAAGTAGCCGATGATCGGAATCGCCGCGATCACCGCGTTGATGCCGGTCAGTGCCAGCGCCAGCAGGAGCAGCCGGCCCAGCGTCGGACGCAGGCGCGCCCAGCACACCGCCAGCGACGTCGGGGCGCCCGCCGTCTCTTGGATCAGCACCACCGCACACACCGCGCTGGCCAGTACCGCGAACACCGTCGAGGCCAGCGAGATGAGCACGGAGAAGACGGTCACCGTCAGCAGGAACAGCAGGATGTCGGTGCCCGGTGAGTCGGACTCGCGGCTGATCAGGCTGGTCATGAGCCACCAGAGCGGCACGACGATCAGCAGCATCAGGCCGACCAACACTGCCGAGACCCCGAGCGTCGGACCCGGGTGCCTGCGCAGCAGATCCATGCCGCCGTCGAGGACCTCGCCGATCGACATCGGCCGGAGCGGAACCGGTCCGGATCCTGGCCCGGCGGTCAGCGGGGGCAGCCCGACCGGTGGAGCCGGTGCGGTGGCCGTGCTCACCCGCGTACCGCCCCCTCCCGGAGAAAACTCGTGGGTGCCCAGAGCTATTTGCGACATCCTGTCATGCCCGAGCGAGGGTGATTCGGCGAGTCTGTGTGGCAGCGCCCAGGCAACTCGGCGGCGAGAGTGCCACCATGTGGGCATGAGAGCGCGTGTGCTGGTGGTCGACGACGATCCTGCCCTGGCCGAGATGCTCGGAATCGTGCTACGTGGGGAGGGTTTCGCTCCGTCGTTCGTTGCGGACGGTGAGGCGGCCCTCACGGTGTTCCGGGAAACCCGCCCCGATCTGGTGCTGCTCGACCTCATGCTCCCCGGCATGAGCGGGCTGGACGTCTGCCGGGCGGTGCGCGCGGAGTCAGGTGTGCCGATCGTGATGCTGACGGCCAAGAGCGACACCGTCGACGTCGTCCTCGGATTGGAATCCGGTGCGGACGATTACGTCGTCAAGCCGTTCAAACCCAAGGAGTTGGTGGCCCGCGTGCGGGCCAGGCTGCGGCGCGGGGAGGAGGCCCCGCCGGAGACCTTGACGATCGGCCCGTCCCAGGCGCAGGTCCAGATCGACGTCCCCGGCCACTCGGTGACCAGGGACGGCATCCCGATCGCGCTGACCCCGCTGGAGTTCGACCTGCTGGTCGCGCTGGCCCGTAAGCCGCGCCAGGTCTTCACCAGAGAAGTTCTGCTGGAGCAGGTCTGGGGCTACCGCCACGCCGCCGACACGCGGCTGGTCAACGTCCACGTGCAGCGGCTGCGGGCGAAGGTCGAGCGGGACCCGGAGCACCCCGAGGTGGTGCTCACCGTGCGCGGAGTCGGGTACAAGGCGGGCACCGGGTGAGACGACGGGCCCGACCGGATGCTCCCGTGGTCCCCGGCACCGCCGTGGCTGCGGGGGAATCCATGGCCGCCGCCCAGCCCGGGCGGTTCCGCCGCGGGTACGGCCGGACCCTGCGTGCCGCGCGGTGGCTGGCCTCCCGGGTGCTCGCCCGCTGGCGGCGTTCGCTCCAGCTGCGGGTCGTGACCAGCACGCTCCTGGCGAGCAGCATCATGACCGTGGCGTTGGGGCTGTTCGTCGTGCACCGGGTGACCGACGGCCTGGTCGCGGCCGAGAAGGAGCAGGGCCTGGCGCAGCTGGCGAGCGGGGCGGACTACCTGGGCGGTCAGCTGTCCGAGCTCAACGGTCCGGACGACCCGGAGCTCGACCGCGCCCTGCGCCTGGCCGCTGGCAACCTCTCGGTGCGCGCTGCGCGCAGCGCCGATTTCGCGATCGCGGTGCAGCAGACCGACAACGCCCGCCTTCCCCAGAAGTACGTTCCCAGCTACGACCTGGAGGCCGTCCGGCCGCCGGCCGAACTCACCCGGCTGATCGCGTCCGGCAAGCAGCGCGGGTACCAGTTCACCCGGACCTCGATCGACGAGCAGCCGGAGCGTCCGTTCCTCGTGGTCGCGGCGCCGGTCGACACCGACGCGGGACGGTTCGACCTCTACTACTTCTTCCCGCTGGACGACCAGGTGGCGACGGTCGGCCTGGTCCAGAACTCGCTGACCGCGATCGGTGCGCTGCTGTTGCTCCTGCTCGCGGCGATCGCGGCGATCGTCGCCAGGCAGGTGGTGACGCCGGTGCGCGTCGCCGCACGGACGGCCGAGCGGCTCTCGGCGGGCCTGCTCGAAGAGCGGATGGTGGTGCGCGGGGAGGACGAACTGGCCCGGCTGGCGCACTCGTTCAACCAGATGGCGGCGAACCTCCAGCGGCAGATCGTCCAGCTGGAGAATCTGTCGCGTCTGCAGCAGCGGTTCACCGCCGACGTGTCGCACGAGCTACGCACTCCGCTGACCACGGTGCGGATGGCGGCCGACGTCATCCATGCGGCCGCCGACACGTTCCCGCCCGAGCTGGCGCGCTCCACCGAGCTGCTCTCCAACGAGGTCGACCGATTCGAGTCCCTGCTGAACGACCTGCTGGAGATCAGTCGCTACGACAGCGGCGCAGCGGTACTCGAACCGGAGGACACCGACGTGCGGACGCTGGTGACGCGGACCGTCGATGGCCTGACGCAGTTGGCCGAGCGCACCGGCTCGGCGTTGGAGGTCCGGATGCCCGACGAGCCGGTCGTGGCCGAGGTCGACCCACGCCGGGTCGAGCGGATCCTGCGCAACCTGATCGGCAACGCGATCGAGCACGGCGAGGGCCGGCCGGTCCGGATCACGCTGGCCAACGACGCGGACGTGCTCGCGATCACCGTGCGCGACTACGGCGTCGGGCTGCGGCCGGGCGAGGCGCAGGCGGTGTTCGACCGCTTCTGGCGTGCCGATCCGTCCCGGGCACGGCAGACCGGAGGTACCGGGCTGGGTCTCTCGATCAGCCGAGAGGACGCCCGGCTGCACGATGGATGGCTGCAGGTGTGGGGCTGGCCGGGCCTCGGCGCGCAGTTCCGGCTCGCGCTGCCGTTGCGGCGGGGCGTCCGCCTCACCGCGGCGCCGTTGCCGCTGGCGCCGGCCGATGCGGGCAGCCGCTACCCCCGCGCGATCGAAGCAGCTCGTCCGTCGTCGGCGTCGTCGGTGTCGTCGGGATCGACCGACGCGCCACCGCACTCCGAGGAGACTCCCGAGGAGGTGGCAGCCGCGGAGCCGGCCGCCGAGACAGCCGCGGAACCGACGGCCGCCGAATCGACCGACGCGGAGGTGAGCCGTCGTGCGTAGAGCCGGGCTCGTCCCGTTGGTCGCAGCCACGGTCCTGGCGACGGCCGTCATCAGCTGTGCCCGCGTCCCGGACAACGGCCCAGCCGTTCCGGTGGCGGCTCCCGAAGTGACTCAGAGCGGCGAACCGGGGAGCAACGGCGTCAACAGTGGGCTGCCCCGCCCCGCCGCGGACCCCAGCTCCTCCGTGAGCGCCTACATCAACGCGCTGACCGTGACCCGCAATCCCGGTCCGCTGGGCGACAACTTCCTCCCCACGCCGGCGCTGCGCAACACGTTCCGCCAGAACCCCTCGGTGGCCGTCGTCCGGGGCGACATCAGGGCGATCGCGGAGACGCCGAGCGTGGCGGACGTCACCACCATCGCCCGATTCAGCGCCGAACTCATCGGCACGGTGAACAGCGACGGCGTGTTCCTCGAGGCGGAGGACCCCAAGTGGGAGGTCCAGGTCCGGATGTCGCGGGCCCGAGGTCTCTGGCAGTTCGCCGAGCCACCGCCGTTGATCGTCCAGGACAGGCAGTTCGCCGCATCGTTCTCCCCGGCCACGGTGTACTTCGCGGCGAAGCCGAGCGTGGTCACCGGCGCCACGCCCCGGCTGGTGATCCCGGAACGTCGCTACCTCAACGAGTACAGCGGTGACCGTGCCACTCAGATCGTCGACCTGTTGCTCGCCGGGCCCTCTCTGGCGCTGGAATCGGTTGCACAGAACCCGCTCCCGAAGATCAAGCGGACGAGCCGCGTGGCCATCGAGAACGATGACCTGGTCATCGAACTCGAAGCCCAGGCCGAGTCGGTGACCAAGGACCAGCTGAACGCGTTCGTCGCCGCGGTGGGCTGGTCGTTGAACGACCTGTTCTCCGGCGCCGTGCGGCTGATCGTCGGTGGTCGCCCGGTGGACGTCAACGACTTCTCCGCCAGCCAGGACCAGAACACCTGGAAGCGCTACAACCCGGCCGTCGTCCAGCGCGCCCTGCCCACGTTCCACGTGCAGAACGGGGCGGTGAAGGTGCTCGACCCGGCCGGTGGGTTCAATCCCCGGCCGCTCCGGCTCAGCGAGCAGGTGCGGGCGAAGAACGTGCGGTCGGCGGCGATCTCGGTGGACCTCTCCCGGCTCGCCGTGGTCCGGACCGATGCGAACGGCACGCAGCGACTCTGGATCGCCGACGCCTCCGGCACGCTGCAACCCACGCTGCGGGCCCGGGACATCGGACGCCCGTCCTGGGGTGGCAACCGGTCCACGGTGGTGGTTCCGGTCGGCGGCCGGCTCTTCGAGGTCGGGGTCGGCAATGCCCGGACGCCGTCGGAGATCCAGGTCATCGGTCCGGGCGGGCGCCGCCTGACGAACGTCACGGCCATTCGGCTCTCGCTGGACGGCGTACGCGCGGTGCTCGTCAACGGATCCGGTCCGGCAGCGCAGGTCTACGTCGGGACGCTCAGTGGTACGACGGGCGGTGCGCTGGTCCTGGAAGCCCGGCGGCTGGCCGTCGAGGGAACGGTGAAGGACGTGTCCTGGTACGGCCCGGCGCAGGTCGTGGTGGCGGTGACCCGCCCAGGGAACAACGGCGACGAGGTCTACCTCGTCATCGCGCCGATCGACGGCTCGCCGGCACACCCGCAGTCGACGCGGCTCAAGGCGACGTCGCAGGTGCGGCTCACCGCGGACGCCACCGAGACCTTGGACGCGATTCCGTTGGAGCTGAACGGGCGCCTGTACGACGCACGGGCGGACAGCACGTCGACGCCGGCACTGTTGTCGGCCGGTACAGCGCCGTTCTACCCGGGGTGAGCCCGGTAGCGGTCGTCCACAGGGGGTTTCGAGGGCGGTGGGGTTCCGTCACCGTGTGAGGGCATGTGGCGGTACCTGCTCGACCTGGTGCTCCCGGTGCGGTGCGTGGCCTGCCGCGGGCCGGACGGGCCGCTCTGCTCGGTCTGTGCACGCCATGCCTTGCACACCGAGCCGTCGTTGGTCCCGGCGGACGACCGACCGGGCGGGGGCGTGCCGACGCGCTGCGTCGCGGCCGGGGCGTACGGGGGCGCGCTGCGGTCGGCGCTGATCGCGTACAAGGAGCGTGGGCAGCGCGCGCTGGCGCGTCCGCTCGGCGCCCGGCTCGCGGAGGCGGTCGCGGTTGCGCTCGTCGCGTCACCTCCCGGGGTGCGGTTGGGCGGGACCGGGTCGATCGTGCTGGTGCCGGTGCCCTCGTCGGACGCGGCGATCCGGGCTCGGCGCGGCGACCACGTGGTCGCCTTGGCGCGGTTTGCTGCCGTTACGCTGCGTGAAAGAGGGTTTGACGCACGGGTGGAGAGCGCGCTCACGATGTGTCGAACCCCGGCGGACTCGGTCGGGCTGAGCGCCGCGCAGCGTCGGGTGAACGTCGCCGGCGCGTTCGCGGCCGCTCGCGCACGCACCGGAGCGCGGTCACGGTTACCGCCCGGCGGCGCGATCGTGCTGGTCGACGACATCGTCACGACCGGAGCGACGCTCGCCGAGGCGTACCGCGCGGCCCGCGCCGGCGGCCTACCGGTGCGGGCGGCGGCGGTGGTCGCCGCGACGCCCCGCCCCGGCGTCGGAGTGAGCGCTGTTCGTGACCGCTGGTAGCGCGAGGGTTGCGGAGCGGGTGCAGTGTGCACGTACGGCGTGTCGCCACGCGCGGTGTCTGATTCCATTCTGTTGGAACCGAAAAACCTGGTCACCAGGCATGACAAGCATACGGTTTTCCCAAACCGGATGAATTGGTCGGAGTGGAGGGGTGACGTCCCCTACCTCGAAGAGTTAGCGTCAGGTTCCATAGCAGTTCTCGCCCTGAGCAGATGGATGACATCGAGGGGAGGTTGCCGCAAACCGGTTCCCTTCCGCCCCGTGTGACGGGCCAGGGTGCCGGTACCTCGTTGAGAGAAGCCGCCCGGTGTCGGGCAGGCTGACCAGTCGCGGAAGCGTGGAGGTACGTGTGGACATCGTCGTCAAGGGTCGTAACGTCGAGGTGCCCGATCACTACCGGCAGCACGTCAGTGAGAAACTCACTCGCGTCGAGCGCTACGACCAGAAATTGATCCGTATCGACGTCGAACTGTTCCACGAACCGAACCGCAGGCAGGCGCAGACCTGCCAGCGGGTCGAGATCACCGTCAAGACCCGGGGTCCGGTGATTCGCAGCGAAGCCGCTGCGGCGGATTTCTACTCCGCATTGGACCTCGCGATCACGAAATTGGAGAATCGTCTTCGACGCGCGGCTGACCGCCGACGCGTGCATCACGGTCGTCGTACCCCTGTATCGGTCGCCTCGGCGATGGCGGAAGCGACCTCGGAACTCCCGGCGCCGATGTGGGCGCCCCCCAACGGCTCGACATCGCAGGACGGTGCGGGCTTCGGAGCGGAGGAGGAGCGAGGATCGGTCGCTGTGCTCGAGGAATGGGAGGACGGTCCGTGTCGGATCGTCCGGACCAAGGAGCACCCGGGCGAGCCGATGACCGTCGACGACGCGCTCTTCGAGATGGAACTCGTCGGGCACGACTTCTACCTTTTCAACGACAAGGACACTGGTCGGCCGAGCGTGGTGTACCGCCGCAAGGGCTATGACTACGGAGTCATCTCCCTGGGCATCTGACCACGCGTCCGACGCACAGAGACGGGGCGGGATCCTTCCCGCCCCGTCTCGCGCGCCCGCCCCGTTTCCGCCCGCCGGTCTGACGCGCCCGCCCGTCTCCGCCCGTCCGCCTCCGCCCGTCCGTCTCCGGGCCGCCATGCAGCCGGGGCACCAGCCACCGCGCCAGCGCGTACTCGCATCGGTGCCGCAGAGGACCGGGTGCCCGTCGGAGGTGGATTTTCCCGAAAATCCGCCGCCCCCGCCGGTGCGCGCTCAGTCCCTCCTGCGGTGTTCAGGCGACGAGCGGCGGGGCCGGACCGGGCGGCGTGCGGTGGTCCGGGCTGGCTACGGCGGGGACGCGAGGGCACGGGCGGAAATTCGACGGCGGAGCGGGACCCGCCCACGGTGGTTCGCCGGACGGCGTAATCAAAGGTCGGAGGGGAGCAACGAGCCGATCCAGGCATCCGCGCGGGAACCGTCGCGGCGGCGGATCCGGTCGCGCAGGACCCCCTCGATCGTGAAGCCGGCGCGCTCCGCGACGGCGCGTGAGCCGTCGTTGCCGACCTCGGCGAGCCAGGACAGCCGCGCCACCCCGAGTGCGCCGAACGCCCATCGGGCGATCGCGAGCGTGCTCGCGGTGGCCACGCCGCGGCGGCGGGCCCAGGGTGCGACCCAGTAACCGACCTCGGCCAGGCCCTCGGCGAGATCCATCGACACCAGGGCGACCGTGCCGAGCCCTTCGCCGCTCACCGCGTCGAACACGCCGAACGGCGCCGCCCGACCCGACTTCCAGGATTGCTCGACGTAGTCGCCGGCGTAGCCCACCGCGTCGTCGTGGCGGTACGGGCTGGGCACGCTGGTCCAGCGCTGGATCGCCGGATCCTGGCAGGCGCGGAAGATCCAATCGGCGTCGATGGTCGCGCACGGCCGGAGCTGGAACCGGCCGGCGGCGATCTCCACGGTGTCCACCCCGCCATCCTGGCCGCTCGACCCGGGTTCCGGAGTGGCGGCTCCGGCGCAAACGGGGAAATCTTCGGCAAAATGTCTCGGCCGGACTATTGTTCGGCGGCGGTGACCGCCAGGTTGCCGCTCCCGGGAACCGACGGCGCGCCGCTGCGGTTTACTGGGGGAGGAACGCCGTGCCCCGACCGGTGGACGGCTGGCCGCGTAGTGCGGGAGGCCCGCCGCTGCCGACCCGCGCCTACGATGGCGGTAGGACATCCGAGGGAGCTGACCGAACCCGTGATCTTCGAGAAGATCCTCCGCGCCGGCGAGGGGCGGATCATTCGCCGTCTCAAGGCGATAGCCGACACCGTGAACTCGATCGAGGACGAGTACACGGACTTGACGGACGCGGAGCTGCGCGAGCTGACCGACCAGTTCAAAGAGAGGTACGCGGACGGCCAGACGCTCGACGACCTGCTCCCGGAAGCGTTCGCGGTCGCCCGGGAGGGCGCCAAGCGTGTGCTCGGCCAGCGGCACTACGACGTCCAGCTGATGGGCGGTGCGGCGCTGCACCTGGGCAACATCGCCGAGATGAAGACCGGTGAGGGCAAGACGCTCACCTGTGTGCTCCCGGCGTACCTCAACGCGCTCGCCGGCAAGGGCGTCCACGTCGTCACGGTGAACGACTACCTGGCGCAACGTGACGCCGAGTGGATGGGCCGGGTGCACAAGTTCCTCGGTCTGAGCGTCGGCACGATCCTTCCGAACGCGCTGCCCGGCGCGCACAAGGCCGCGTACGAGTGCGACATCACGTACGGCACGAACAACGAGTTCGGCTTCGACTACCTGCGCGACAACATGGCTTCGTCGCGGGAGGAGCTGGTCCAGCGCGGCCACTTCTTCGCGGTCGTCGACGAGGTCGACTCGATCCTGATCGACGAGGCCCGGACGCCGCTGATCATCTCCGGTCCGGCCGAGCAGTCCGCCCGCTGGTACACCGAGTTCGCGCGGATCGTCCCCCGGCTGCGGCGCGACCGCGACTACGAGGTCGACGAGGGCAAGCGCACGGTCGGCATCAGCGAGGAGGGTGTCGAGAAGGTCGAGGACCAGCTCGGCATCGACAACCTCTACGAGGCCGTCAACACGCCGCTGATCGGCTACTTGAACAACGCGCTCAAGGCCAAGGAACTCTTCAAGAAGGACAAGGACTACATCGTCGTCGACGGTGAGGTCCTGATCGTCGACGAGTTCACCGGCCGCGTCCTGCACGGTCGTCGCTACAGCGAGGGCATGCACCAGGCCATCGAGGCCAAAGAGGGCGTGAACATCAAGGACGAGAACCAGACGCTCGCCACGATCACGCTGCAGAACTACTTCCGCCTCTACGACAAGCTCGGCGGCATGACCGGTACGGCCATGACCGAGGCCGGCGAGTTCCAGAAGACCTACGACGTCGGCGTCGTGCCGATCCCGACGCACCGCGACATGATCCGGCTCGACAAGGCGGACGTCGTCTACAAGACCGAGCAGGCCAAGTTCGAGGCGGTCGTCGAGGACATCGCCGAGCGGCACGCCAACGGTCAGCCGGTTCTGGTCGGTACCACCAGCGTCGAGAAGTCCGAGCTCCTGTCGACGATGCTCAACCGTCGGGGCATCCGGCACGAGGTGCTGAACGCGAAGAACCACGCGCGTGAGGCCGAGATCATCGCCCAGGCCGGTCGTGAGGGCGCGGTCACGGTCGCGACGAACATGGCCGGTCGTGGTACCGACATCATGCTCGGCGGTAACCCCGAGTTCCTCGCCGCGGCCCAGCTGCGCAACGCCGGGCACACCCCGGACGACGAGGACTGGGACGACCTGCTCGCCGAGACCATCGAGCGGGTCAAGGACGAGGTCGAGGAGGAGGCCGAGAAGGTCACCGACGCCGGCGGCCTCTACGTCCTCGGCACCGAGCGGCACGAGTCGCGGCGGATCGACAACCAGCTGCGTGGTCGGTCGGGCCGGCAGGGCGACCCGGGCGAGTCCCGGTTCTACCTGTCGCTCGGCGACGACCTGATGCGCCGGTTCAACTCCAACGCGGTCGAGGCGATCATGGACCGCCTCAACATCCCGGACGACGTCCCGATCGAGTCGAAGATGGTCAGCCGGCAGATCCAGTCGGCGCAGACCCAGATCGAGCAGCAGAACGCCGAGGCGCGGAAGAACGTCCTCAAGTACGACGAGGTGCTCAACAAGCAGCGCCAGGTGATCTACGCCGAGCGCAAGCAGGTGCTCGACGGTGCCGACCTGCAGGAGCAGATCCGGCACATGATCGACGACATCGTCGAGGCGTACGTCACCGCCACCACGGGCGAGGGATACGCCGAGGACTGGGACCTCGAAGAGCTGTTCAAGAGCCTCGGTCTGATCTACCCGATGTCGTTCACGCTCGAGGAGCTCGAGGAGGAGGTCGGCGGCCGGGAAGCGATCGACGCCGAGCTGCTCGTCGCGCGGCTCACCGAGGACGCCCAGGAGGCGTACGACCGGCGCGAGAAGGAGCTCGGCACCGAGCTCATGCGCGACGCCGAGCGGCAGATCGTCCTCGCGGTGCTCGACCGGAAGTGGCGCGAGCACCTGTACGAGATGGACTACCTCCAGGAGGGCATCGGCCTGCGGGCGTACGCCCAGCGCGACCCGCTGGTCGAGTACCAGCGCGAAGGCTTCGACCTCTTCAACGGGATGATGGAGGGGATCAAGGAAGAGTCGGTCCGGCTGCTGTTCCACGCCGAGATCCAGACCGAGGAGGCGCCTGCTCCTTCTTCCGACGAGGCTCCTACCGTCGAGGCGCCGGTCGTGCAGCACGCCGAGGTCCAGGGCCTGATCCGTCCGCGGACGTCGAACCAGCCGCTGCAGTACAGCTCGCCGACGATCGACGGCGAGGCCGGTACCGGTGGCGGCGTCGCGGTGGCGACGGAATCGCCGCTGGGTGCGGCTGCCGGCGCTTCCGGTGGCCGCAAGTCCGCGTCGCCGGGGCAGAAGGTCGGTGCAGGCCCGTCGCGCAACGCGCCGTGCCCCTGTGGCTCGGGCAAGAAGTACAAGCGCTGCCACGGTGCGCCGGGCGGTCCCGCTTAGGTTTTTCTTGTTACGCGAGGCACAGCGCCGCTGCCGGACGGTCACCGTCCAGCGGCGGCGCTGCGCTGTGCGGGGTTTCTCGGGGTGGGGCGCCGGCGCCGTCGGGGGGCGCGGCCCGGCGGGCGTTTTGGGGGGAAGTCAACGTGCCTGGCGCCTCGGGGACGTTGACTTCTCGGCATTCGACGGAGGACGTCGGGCGTTTGCGCGGACGCTGACGCTGGGTAGGCGTTGGTAGGGTTAACACCCGGCAGGGTCACCCGGTCGCCGCCGATGTCGGCGCGCATCGTCCGGCCCGCCGGTCTCACCCGGCGCGCCCTGCTGCCGAGTGAGTCGTTCCGGCTCCCGAGAGGAACCATGGACTCCGTCGGTGCCCAACTGGCACTCGTCGCTCTGCTCGTCCTGCTCAACGCGGCCTTCGCGGGCAGCGAGATCGCACTGATCTCTCTCCGGGAGAGCCAGCTGCAACGCTTGGCGCGCAAGGGCGCCGGCGGCCGGGTACTTGCCCGGCTCGCGCGCGACTCGAACCGCTTCATGGCGACGATCCAGGTCGGGATCACGCTCGCCGGTTTCCTCGCGTCCGCGACCGCGGCGGTCTCGCTCGCCAAGCCGCTGGTCGGCCCGCTCGGCTTCCTCGGCAACGCCGCGAACGCGGTGGCGATCGTCATCGTCACGATCCTGCTGACGTTCGTGACGCTCGTCTTCGGCGAGCTCGCCCCGAAGCGCATCGCGATGCAGCGCGCCGAGGGCTGGGCGCTCGCGGTGGCCCGGCCACTGGACTTGCTCTCGACGCTGAGCCGCCCAGCGATCTGGCTGCTCGGCATCACCACGGATGCCGTCGTCCGGTTGGCAGGCGGTGACCCCGACCGGCAGCGCGAGGAGGTCACTCGCGAGGAAGTCACCGAGATGGTGAGCTCGCACAAGGGCTTCACCCCGCTCCAGCAGACGATGATCGTCGGCGCGCTGGAGGTGGGCGACCGAGTGCTGCGCGAGATCCTGGTGCCGCGCCGGGAGGCGTTCGTGTTGCCGGTGGAGTTCGACATCCCGCGGGCACGAGCCGCGCTGGTGGAGTCCGGCCACAGCCGCGCGCCGGTGGCACCCCGGGGGTCGTTGGACGAGGTCATCGGCGTCATCCACCTACGAGAGCTGCTGGACGACGAGGGGCGCCTGATCGATCGGATCCGTCAGGTACCGGCGTTGCCCGGCAGCATGCGCGTGCCGGACGCGTTGCGTGAACTGTCGTTGGCGCGGACCCAGATGGCTCTGGTCGTTGACGAGCACGGCGACATCGACGGGCTCGTGACGGTGGAGGACCTGGTCGAAGAGGTCGTCGGCGAGATCTACGACGAAACCGACAAGGACGTCCGGTCGGTGCAGGTGGCCGAAGACGGCTCGATGCTGCTGCCCGGATCGTTCCCGGTGCACGACCTGGTCGACATCGCGATCGAGCTGCCGCACCGCCCGGAGGGTGACTACACGACGGTCGCCGGCCTGATCCTGGCGGTGCTCGGACGGATCCCGCGCTCGCCGGGCGACGTGGTGACCGTGGACCGCTGGTCGTTCGAGGTGCGGGCGGTACGGCGACGGGCGATCACCGAGGTGCGGGTGTGTCCGGAGCCCCACGCGGGCAGCGATCCGCGCGAGGTCGAGGAAGCGGCGGCGGAGTAGGCGACGGCTGGCCGCCCGGACGTCACAGGACCGTCAGGACCGGGCAGCGCCAACGCCCGTCCAGGCCCTCCAAGCGCACGGCCACCGCTCTGGTCCGGGCGCCGACCTTCGCCAGCACCGTGACTTCGGCGATGCCGTCGGCCGGCTCACAGACCAGCGTGCGACCGATGTAGATCCGGGTCCGCGCGCTGGGCTGCCGAGCCGGTGAGCCGGACGTCTTCACGGCGCCCGCCGCTGTCCGCGCGCGATGCAACCGGCCGGCCAGCCGCTCGTACGCGTCCTCGGTGAGGTGGTTGCGCAGCTGCCGCACCGGGCGGCGTCCGCTCAGTACCTCGAGTAGTGCGAGAACGAGTGCCCGAGCGTGCACGGCGGGGTCGGGTAACGCCTCCCGGGGCGTTGCCTGGGGCCCGAACGACACTTCTGGCTGCCGATCGGGGGGCCGATCGGTCGCGAACGGAAGCTCCGGGGAGACGGACGTCCGGACCTGCAGCAGCGGTGGCCGGAGAAGCGACACGGCGCGGGGTTCGAGGGCCGGTGCGCGGCAGACCAGCGGAGTGCTCATGTGCGTTCCCTTTGTTTGCTTTCGTTTGCATTAGGAAACGCCCAATTGCTTGCTCTCCGCAAGAGCATCATCGCTGACTGTGGATATTCCGGTCGTCGGGCGTTGGGATCGGCGACAGTGGAGCCGTGGACGAACGCTGGGAGTTCCTGTTCGCCGACGCGGACGCTCAGTTCGATGCGCTACGCCGGGAGGAGATGACGGCGGAGGCCGCTGACCGCAGTCGTCGGGAGTTCGCGTTGGTCGGCCTCGTCGACCGGCTACGGGGTGCGGTGGGAACGACGCTCGAGATCTGGCTGGACACCGGGCCGATCGGCGGCACCGTCCGGCGAGTGGGTCCTGATTGGATTCTGCTCGGTGGATCCGGTCGGCGAGAGACGCTGATCCCGCTGACCGCCGTGAACGCGGTGAGCGGACTGCCGGACCGCACGGCGGCGCCCGGTTCGGAGGGCATGGTTGAGGCGCGGCTCGACCTGCGTTACGCGCTACGCCGGATGGCGCGCGATCGGGTGCCGGTCAGAGTCGTACTCCGCGGGGGTCGCTCGGCGTCCGGGACGTTCGATCGGGTTGGGCGTGACTTCGCGGAGTTCGCTGAGCTTCTACCGGGGGACGCTCGTCGGGCCGGCGCGGTTCGAGCCGTTCGGAGCATCCCGCTCGGCGCCCTCCTCGTCGTCCGCGCCCCGTGACCCACTCAACCGAGTTCGTCCTCCGCGTTGTCGGTGTAGGTGAAGGGATGGCTGCGCACGAAGTCGCGGGTCTCCTTGTACATCCGCTCGATGTATCGCTCCAGCTCCGCGCGCTCGACCCGCCACTGCCCCCGTCCGCCGATCTTGATGGCCGGAAGGTCCCCTGATCTGACCAGCGCGTACGTCTGGGAGGAGGAGATGTTCAGGATCTCTGCGACATCGGCCAATTGGAGAAACCGCTCGGTCGTCATGTCACCTCCTACAGCCCCAGTCTTCAGTTTGGCATTCATGTCTCTCCCGGCGTCTGGCCCGTCCACAACGACTCATACATGTGGATAGTTGGCACGTGCTTCGCTTCTGATACGGGACTATGTGAGCACCTCTAGTGGCCTCGATTGGGCCGGATAAACACCGACGACCCCTGTTTCCCTCATCGGTTTGAGCGTCTGCGTCGCCCGTTCCTGCCATCGTCGTCCTCCGACGCCGTAGTGCGTCCTGGCCGAAGGGAATCGGATGTCCGCTCCGGTCTCGCCGCCGGCCCGACGGCGGCGGATGCCCTCCTGGTTCGACCTGCGATTCGTGCTCGGCGTGGTCCTGGTACTCGGCTCGGTAGTGGTCGGAGCTCGGCTCTTCGCGGTGGCTGACAAGACCGTGCTGGTCTGGGCCGTCGCGCGCGACCTCGGTTCCGGCACCGTGCTCGTGCGGGCCGATCTGGTGGCGGTGCGAGCGCGGTTGCCGGAGAGCGCCGGGCGTTATCTGGCTGCGAGCGGACCCGAGCCGGTCGGGCGGCCGCTGAGCCGGCCCGTCGGAGCCGGTGAGCTGTTACCGCGAGCCGCGCTGGCCGGTCGGGTCTGCGGCAGCGAGGTGAGCATCCCGGTGAGCGCGCAGCACGTTCCGGCAACCGTGCGACGCGGTGCCCGGGTGGACGTGTTCGCGACGCCGCGGACGGGGGAGACGTCGCGGGTGCTGTCAGCGGTGACCGTGCAGGGCGTGACCAGGGGCTCCGCTGTCGGAGGCGAGCCGACGCTGGTGGTGCGGGTGGCGGACGACCTCACGCCCGCGGTGGTAAGCGCGGTACGCACCGCCGAGATCGACGTCGTGGTCGCGGTCGGGCGGGATGCGGGGGACGGGTGCGGTGCCCCGGCGGCCGGGGCTCCGCCCGGCAGCGGTTCACCGTCGCCGGAGGCGGCCCCGCCCGGGGAGGCATCACCCGGGGAGTCACCGCCCGGCACAGGGCCGTCGGAAGGCACCGGGCCGCCGGGTAGCCCGCCGCTGGGCAGCGCAGGGCCGTCGGGCGGTGCGGTTCCGCCTGGTGACGGGACCCCGGGGGACGGAGACCAGGGCGACGGAGACCAGGGCGACGGTGTCGAGCCGCCGGGCGGTGGAGCGGTTCCGCCGTGCCGCGCGGCGGAACCGCCGGGTGGCGGGGCGGAACCGCCGGGTGGCGGGGCGGTTCCGTCCGGTGGTGGCGCGCAGCTGCCGGGTGGCGGAAGCGCCCGGGACGTGGCAGGGGAGACGGACCGCTCGGGAGCGGATCGATGACCCTGCCGGTAATGACCGTGGTCACCGACGGCGATGACTGGGAGGCCGCGCTGGTCGCCGCGTGGGCGAGCGGTAGTGCCGGGGTCACGGTCGTCCGTCGCTGCACCGGAGCCGCCGACCTGCTGGCGGTGGCGGCCACCGGGGTCGCCGGGGCTGCGGTGGTTCCCGCGGACCTCGTCCACCTCGACCGTCCGCTGCTGACCCGGCTGGCGTCGAGCGGCGTGGCGGTCGTCGGGTTGGCTGATCCGGACGACGTGGCAGCGCGTGATCGGCTGCGGGCGCTGGGCATCGGACAGGTCCTGACCACCGACACCGCGCCGACCGTGGTCGCGTCGGCGCTGCGGACCGCCGCCGCAGCCCTGGCGCACCACCGCACTCCCCAGCGCGGCGCCGGCTCGCGCCCCGACTCGCGGCCCCGGCCGGAACGGTCATCGGGCCCGATCGCGGCACCTGGCTCGGCGCCGGGTTCGGACCCGGCCGCTGCGGACCCGGCCCATCTGGGCCAGACTCGCCCGGCCTCAGCCCGCCCGGCCTCAGCCCGCCCGGACTCAGCCCGCCCGGATTCGCAGCAGCCGGACTCGCAGCGTCCGGACCGGCCGTGGCCGGCGCGGGCTAGCGATCCCGGCGTCGCCCGCCCCCGCCTGGCCGGACGCACGGCGCTCACAGGCCGCTTGGCCCGGGGCCCTACGCCGACCGCGCCCGCCGCGCCCGCCGCGCCCGCCGCACAGACGGGGCCGAATGCGCCAGGTGTGCCGACTGCGCCCGCGGGACCAGCCCCGCCGTCGGCGTCGGAAGACCCGCCCGACGCCCCGCCGGGCCCCGCACGGACATCAGCGCAAGGCCCCGCGCCTACGCCTGCGCCAGGCTCCGCACGGACGCCTGACTCAGGCCCCGCGCGCGCGCCTGATTCAGGCCCCGCCCATCCACCTCTCCCGGGTCCCGCGTCGAGCCTCGCGCCGACATCCGGCCCCGCCCTCCCGGCTCGCCGGGCCGACCACGAACCCACTCCGCCCGGACGAGTGATCGCGGTCTGGGGCCCGACCGGTGCGCCCGGTCGAACCACGGTCGCGATCGGTGTCGCCGACGAAGCCGCGCGGCTCGGCGTCCCCACTTTGCTGGTGGACGCGGATACCTACGGCGGGGTGGTCGCGCAGTGCCTCGGCCTGCTCGACGAGGCGTCCGGGCTGGCGTCAGCCGCCCGGCTGGCCGACGCGGGCCGCCTGGACCCGCGCACCCTCGCGACGCTCGCGCGGTCCGTCACGCCGCACCTGCGGGTCCTCACCGGCATCAGCCGCGCCGAACGCTGGCCGGAGATCGGCCCGGACGCGATGACCGACCTCCTGCTGCATGCCCGCACGCTGTGCGCGCTCACGGTCGTGGACTGTGGATTCAGCCTGGAACAGGACGAAGAGCTCGTCTACGACACCGCCGCCCCTCGCCGTAACGGCGCCACGCTGGCGGCGCTGGAAGCCGCGGATACCGTGCTCGCGGTCGGCTCCGCGGACCCGGTGGGCCTGCAGCGGCTGATCCGCGGGCTCGCGTCGCTGCGCGAGGCCGTGCCGACCGCCGAGCCGGAGGTGGTCGTCAACCGGCTCCGGCGCGGTCCGATTGTGGGCGACCCGGCCCGCGAAGTCGCGGCGGCGCTGCAGCGATTCGCCGGTTTCGACGACATTCGCACACTGCCCTACGACCGTGCCGCCGCCGATCGGGCCTTGGCCGAAGGCCGCACACTGGCGGAAGTCGCCGAGAAGTCGCGTTTGCGCAAGGCCTTCATTCAAATGGCAATTGCCTTTTGTTCCGGATCGGTGCAGGACAGGTGCTGATCGCCGGATTGTGGGTACTGGGGAGTAACCCATGTCACGATGACAGTGTCGGCGGTGTCACAACGACGTGACGCCGCGACGTCGGAGGAGGTGAGAGCAGTGCCTGATCGCCTCCAGCCGATGGACGCCTCCTTCCTCTCCGCCGAGACACCGACGACGCCCATGCACGTCGGCGGCGTCGCGGTGCTCGAACCCTCCGAAGACGGCCTGGACGTCGCCGTGTTGCGGCGGCGGGTCGAGCAGCGGATCCCCCTGGTACCCCGTTTCCGGCAGCGCGTGCGGTCGTTGCCGGCGGGTCTGGGGCCGCCGGTCTGGGTGGACGACGCCCGGTTCGACCTGGCGTATCACGTGCGGCGCACTGGATTACCGACTCCGGGCACCGACGCGCAATTCCGTACGCTGGTCGGTCGGCTGATCTCCGGCCAGCTCGACCGGTCGCGCCCGCTGTGGGAGCTGTACCTGGTCGAAGGGCTCAGCCGCGGCCGGGTCGCGGTCGTCACCAAGTCGCATCCGGCGCTGGTGGACGGCGCCAGCGGCGTGGACCTGCTACACGTCCTGCTCGACGACAGCCCGGCGACGGCGGACGCCGTGACTCCGGTGTGGCGTCCGGCACCGGAGCCCGGCCCGACCGAGCTGGTGCTCGACGCCGCCGTCGACCTCGTGCGGCACCCGACGCACGTCGTCGGCGCGGTGAAGGCCGGAGTACGCGGAGCCGGTCGGCTGCTCGGGACCGGGACCGGCCTACTGATGTCCGCCCGCCCCGCACCGACGAGTCCGCTCAACGCCGACCCTGGCAGGCAGCGCCGGTTCGCGTGCGCGCGGACCGATCTCGACCGCTACCGGCGGCTGAGGTCGTCCGGCACCGTGAACGACGTGGTGCTGGCGACCGTCGCCGGCGCGCTGCGGCAGTGGATGCTCTACCGGGGCACGCCGCTCCGGTCGGACAGCGTTCTCCGAGCCCTGGTTCCGACCAGCGTCCGCGGCGGTCCGCCGGCGGCGTTCGGCGGCGACGTCGGGGCGAGTGTCGCTACCTCCCTGATCGACCTCCCGATCGGGGAGCCGAACCCCACCGTCCGACTGACCCAAATCGCGTACGCGATGCGGGCGCACGCCGAACCCGGTCGCCGGGTCGGCGCGGACGCGCTGGTCCGGCTCTCCGGTTTTGCACCGGCGACCTTGAACGCGATGGCGGCACGGGCAGCCTCCGGCCTGTCCCGTCGGCTGTTCAACCTGGTCGTGACAAACGCTCCCGGTCCGCAGCGTCCGCTGTACGTGGCCGGGGCCCGACTCCGCGAGATCTACCCGGTCGTCCCATTGGCCGCCGGGCAGTCGATCGCGATCGGGGTGACCTCGTACGACGGACAGGTCTATTTCGGCCTGAACGCCGACTGGGATGCAGTTCCGGACGTCGATGTGCTCGCCGGCCTGCTGGCGGAGTCCATCGACGAGCTGACGGAGGCGATGGTATGACGCGACGCGGCTTGGTGATCGGTGCCGGTGGGGTACTCGGGTTCGCCTGGGCTACCGGGGCACTGGCGGCGCTGGAGCGCGCCGAGGGTTTCGACTGCCGTTCGGTGGACGCGCTGGTCGGGACGTCCGCGGGTTCGATACTCGCGTCGCTGCTGGCGTGTGGGATGCCGGTGGAGTCGATCGTCCGCCATCAGCGAGGTCTGCCCGCGCCGGGTGACCCGGTCGTCGACTACGACGAGGACGTCGACGGAGCCGGGCCGAAGCCCCCGCTGCCGGCGTTCGCGCTGGGCTCACCGGGGTTGCTCTGGCAGGCGGCGCGCCGTCCGTCCTCGGTGCCGCCGATCGTGGCGCTCTCCGGCCTCGTGCCGCGCGGACGTGCTACGCACACCGGCGTGCGGCGGCTGATCGGCTCGGTGCTGCCGTGCGACGAGTGGCCGGACCGGCCGCGGCCCTGGATCGTCGCGATGGACTACCAATCCGGACAGCGGGTCGTGTTCGGCCGGGACGGCGCGCCGGACGCCGCGCTCGTCGACGCGGTCAGCGCGTCCTGCGCGGTGCCCGGTTGGTTCGCTCCGATCGACATCGGCGGCCGGCGCTACGTCGACGGTGGTACCTGCTCGACCGCGTCGGTCGACCTGCTCATCGGCGCGGAGCTCGACGAGGTCTACGTGCTGACCCCGATGGCCTCGTTCGCCTACGACGCGCCGTCCGCGTTCGCCGGTCGCCTGGAGCGGCGGTTCCGCCGGGTGATCACCCGGCAGCTGCTCCGCGAGGCGGAGCAGCTGCGTGCCTGCGGCACGCGGGTCACGCTGCTCGGCCCCGGCCCGGAAGACCTCGCCGTCCTCGGCTCCAATTTGATGGACGCCCGGCGACGGTCGGTCGTGCTGGAGACCTCGTTGCGGACGTCGTGGGCAGCGCTGCGCCCGGAAGTGGCGTCGCGTTCGCTGCGTGCGGTGCCCTTCGACATCGCCGGCTGAGAACCCGGGAGAGTAGGCGGAACGCTCAGGTCGGTCGCCCGGCGGTCGATGCGGCGAGTATGGCGTTCGCTCCGGAACGCCCGGTCGCCTTCGTGTCCCGGAGGTTCTTTCATGCTGCCCGACCGGACCGTGCGGCTCGCGTTGGCGCTCGTCGGCGTGCTGCTGGTGGTGGCCGGCTGTTCCGGCTCCGCGTCCGATTCGGTCGCCGCTCCGGACCGGGGCGTCATCGGCCTGGCGATGCCGACGAAGGAGTCGGAGCGCTGGGTCGGTGACGGCGAGAACATGGTGCGCCAGTTCGAGTTGCTGGGCTACCGCACCGACCTGCAGTACGCCGACGACGACGTCCAGAAGCAGATCGACCAGATCGACGCCATGGTCGAGCGCGGCAGCAAGGCGCTGGTGATCGGTGCGATCAACGGCAGTGCGCTGAAGGACGTGCTGGCGAAGGCGGCATCGGCAGACATCCCGGTCATCTCGTACGACCGGTTGATCCGGGACACCCCGAACATCGACTACTACGCGACGTTCGACAACTACCGCGTCGGCGTCCTCCAGGGCACGTACCTCGTCAACGCGCTCGGTCTGAAGAGCGGACGCGGGCCGTTCAACTTGGAGCTGTTCGCCGGCTCGGCGGACGACAACAACGCGACGTTCTTCTTCAACGGGGCGATGAGCGTGCTCCGGCCGTACATCAGCAGCGGCCGTCTCGTCGTGCGGAGCGGGCAGACAGCGTTCGCCCAGGTGGCGACCCAGCGGTGGGATGCGGCGGTGGCGAAGCAGCGGATGACCCGGATCCTCGCGTCCTCGTACGGCGCCACGCGCGTCAACGCGGTGCTCTCGCCCTATGACGGCATCAGCCGGGGCATTCTCGAGGCGCTGAAGGCCGCCGGGTACAGCGGCTCGAACCTTCCGGTGATCACCGGTCAGGACGCCGAGCTGGACTCGGTGAAGCTCCTCGCCAGCGGACAGCAGGACCAGACCGTCTACAAGGACACCCGCGAGCTGGCGAAGGTGGCCGTCCAGATGACGAACTCGCTGCTCACCGGCGGCACGCCCGAGGTCAACGACACCAGGCAGTACAACAACGGCGTCAAGACCGTCCCGACGTTCCTGCTCCAGCCGGTGAACGTCGACAAGTCGAACTACCAGCGGATCCTCGTCGAGGGCGGTTACTACACCGCCGACCAACTGGCTGCCTGAAGGAGCACCTCATGAGCGCAGCCGCTCCGGTGAGCGCGCCGGCGCGTCGGTCGCTGTTCGGCCGGTTCTTCGACCTCCCGGTTCGGGTGAAGCTGGGCGCTTTGGTGGGAGCGAGCCTGCTCGCCCTCGCCACCTGTCTCGTGGTGACCGCCGTCAGCGACCGGACCGCCGAAGACACCGCGACACGGCTGCAGCGCATCAACGAGGCCAGCGCCCTGGTGCTGCAGCTCGACCGTCAGGCGACCGAGCTGAAGAGCAGCGCGCTGCAGGCGGTGGTCCGCAGCGATCCCGGCACGCAGCAGACGATCCTCGCCGATCAACTCAGCGTGGCCGAGGAGCTGCTCACCCGTCTGGACGCCGTGGACCTTCCGTCGTCCCTGTCGAGCGCGGTGACGCGGATCAAGACGGCCTACGCCGACTACACGACCGTCGTCACCCAGTTCGTCAACGGCGCCGCGGTCGACGTCGCCGGAGCCCGGAGCGCCTGGGGCCAGATCGGCATCGACAACTACCTGACCAGCGCCGTCCTGCAGAACGAACGGGAGCTGTTCGCCCGCACGATCAGCGCCGAGGAGAGCGACGCCGCGGCGAGCCGGGACCGTGCGCAGTACGTCCTGTGGGCGACGGCCGCGGTCACCGCGCTACTCCTGCTTCTGCTGGCTCGATTCGTGGTGCTGTCGATCACCAAGCCGCTGCAGAGCGTGCGCCGGGCACTCCGGGCGATGGCGAACGGGGATCTGACGGTCCGGGCCCAGGTGTCGTCCCGCGACGAGGTCGGCCAGATGGCCCTGGCGCTGGACGAGGCGCAGAGCGGCGTCCGCAACGTCGTCGCGGCGGTCTCCGACTCGGCGCTGCAAGTCGCGGCGGCGGCCGAGCAGATGTCGTCGACGTCCAGCACGATCGAAGCGTCGGCGCAGGACGCGTCCGGTCAGGCGCAGGGAGCGGCCGAGGCAGCCGCCCAGGTGTCGGAGAACGTCCAGACCGTGGCGCGGGGCACCGAGGAGATGGGCCTGTCGATCGGCGAGATCGCCCACAACGCGACCGAGGCGGCCCGGGTGGCGAGTGCCGCCGTTGGCGTGGCGCGGACGACCACGGCGCAGATCGGGCAGCTCGGCCAGTCCTCGACCGAGATCGCCACGGTGGTCAAGGTGATCACGAGCATCGCTGAACAGACCAACCTGCTCGCGCTCAACGCCACGATCGAGGCGGGGCGGGCCGGAGAAGCCGGCAAGGGGTTCGCCGTCGTCGCCGGAGAGGTCAAGGACCTGGCTCAGGAGACCGCACGGGCCACCGAGGACATCGCCCGCCGGGTGGACGCGATCCAGGCCGACACCGAGGCGGCGATCGCGGCGATCGGCGAGATCAGCGCGGTGATCACGCAGATCAACGACTTCCAATCGACGATCGCCGGCGCGGTGGAGGAGCAGACGGCGACCACCACCGAGATGAACCGCAGTGTCTCGGCGGCGGCCGAGGGCGCGGGCGGTATCGCTGCGAACATCGCCGGGCTGGCGACCGCGACACAGATCACCACCGAGGGCATCTCGCAATCGCAGACCGCGGTGACCGAGTTGACCAGGATGGCGCAGCAGTTGCAGGCGCTCACCACGCACTTCCGCATCTGAGCGGGGCCGGCGCGGCAGGTTTCCCGAATCTCCGCCGCGCGGGCGGCGGGGTGGGGTGGGTTTCCCGGAAATCCGCCGCGCTGGCGGCGCCGGGAGGTGGTCTTCCCCGAAAATCGACCCGGGCGGCGCCGTGGTGGGGTGGTCTTCGCGGGATAGTGCGGCGGACGGGCGGGTCGGGGTGAGCACACTGGGCGCTGCGACGTGGGTGGTGGACACTTTGTGCGGTCCCGGCACCGCGCCGGACCGGAGGGAGTGGGATGCGGATCTACCTACCGGCGACGTCGGCGATGCTTCACCAGGTCGAGGCCGACAAGGAAGTGGGGCCGGCGCCGCTCACGGCGTTCGCGGTGACGCCCGCGCTGCGGGAGTGGTACCTCGACGACGACGAAGAGGTGCTGGAGTACGCGGCGTTCTCGCAGGCGGCCCGGGCCGCGCTGCGCCTCTTGGACGCCGACCCGCTGGCCCCGCGGCGTCGGGTCGTGCTCTCGGCGGACGTCCCGGATCGCGAGGTGACGCTGCACCCCGACCTCGATCGGGCAGTGGTACGCAGCACCGTGCCGATTCCGCTCGATCGGCTGGCGTCGATCCACGTCGACGGCGCCGAGGCGGAGTCGGACGTGGCCGCGGCGGTGAAGGTGATCATGGCGGCCGACCTCGGCGACGAGGACGCTCAGTTCACGGTCGACGGCACCGACGACCACGAGCTGGAGTGGTTCGCGGTGCAGGAACTGCCGAACCTGCTGGAGTCCTTCCCGCGCTGACGACGAAGCCCGGCGGACGACGAAGCCCCGCGGACGACGGATCGGCGGGACGGCCGGAGCCCAGCGGACGACCGGCCCGCGCGGACGACCGGCCCGCGCGGACGACCGGCCCGCGCGGACGACCGGCCCGCGCGGACGACCGGCCCGCGCGGACGCCCGGCCCCGCACGGACAGCGGCCCGCGCAGACGACCGGCCCGCGCTGGCGGCGGGTCGGAACCCCGCCGTCGGTGACGGCGGGGCTCAGCCCTGCTGCGGGGAGTCCCGCCGCTGGGGCTGCGTCGGGATGAGCGCGGTCAGGTTGGTGCGGATCACGCCGTTGGCGGCGGGCACGGGAGCTGGCCGCGCGTCGACGTCCGCGCGGGTGCCGTCCGGTGCGGCTCCGGTCGGCGAGGGGTCCGTCGCCGGGCCCGGCTGAGTCGGGATGGGCACCGTCGGTCGATCGGCCGGGTCGATGGTGGGCAGCGGCACGGTTGCGGTCTCGGCGCCGGCCTCGTTCCCCCCGGTGGTCCGGGAAGAGGGAGACACCGGCGACGGAGACACGGGAGCCGGGGTGTGGCTCGCGGCCGGGCGGGGCGTCGGGACGGTGGTCGCGTCGTCCGTGGCTGCGTTGCTTGCGGCCGGCGCGGGTGTGGCGTCCGCATTGTTCTTGGCGCGGGTTGCTGCGCTCGGACGTGCCAGCCACTCCGGGTGGGCCCGCAGGGCCCGTCCCGCGACGACTGCGGTCACCCCACCGGCGAGCGCCATCACCAGCAGCTGGACGCCGTGCCCCGGCGCGGCCTGGGCCAGTGCGTCGCCCTTCGCCGGGTCGTCGACCATCAGCCAGGCGAGCAACTCGGCGAAGTCACCGATGACGACCAGCGCGAGCGGGAACAGTCCGACGATCATCCAGTGCGACCACCAGGTGCGCTGACGACGACGGGACAGCCACCAGACGCCGATCACCGCACCCACCGCGGACGAGATGCCCCAGTCGACCGCGCTGACCGCGAGCGGCGTTCCGCGCTCCGGGTCGCTGTCAGGGGCCAGGGACAGCATCGTGATCACAGCTTGGCCCGCGAGGTTCACCAGCGTCGCGGCGAACGTCGAGACCAATCCGCCGAGCACCGCGCCACCGGCCCGGACGCCGCCGAACACCCCGCCGAGCAGCGCGGCGACGAACACCGCGACCACCATCGGGTAGGTCGCGCTACCGAGCGACGTGGACGCCCAGCACAGCATCGAGAACACCGCACCGGCGACGCTGGCCGCCGCGATCCCGGTACCGAGGCTGCCGGGCGTCGTGCTGGCTGCCTTCTGCTGCGTGCGGCGCCACCAGGCGCCGTTGGCACTGGCGGCCGCGCCGGCGAAAGCGGCGGCGAAAGCGACGGTCGCGCCCTGGATCGCGACCCACCAACCTGCTCTCTCGCCGTTGTAGACGTCGACCGACGTCGCAGCGACGAGTTGGACGAGCGCCAACACCGCCGACGAAGCGACGAGTAACTGGACAGTGGTTCGACCGGGTTCGGTGAGCGGGTGGGCGGGCGCGGGGCCGGACTCCACGTCGACTCCCTTCTGAGCAGGAGCGGACACGGTCTTCAGGCGCATCTTAGGTATCAGGAAGCGGCACTCGGCAGTCTGCCCCACGGCGGGTTGATCCCCAAAGTCGCTGGATACAAGCGCTACTGCAGGGCGTCGCAGGCGAAACTGCCCGATAGAGTGGTTTTGCGGCACTCGACGAGTCGGGCCGAGGCGGAGGTGACCGTAGATGGACGGTGTCACCCGGGTACCCGAGCCGGTGAACGAGCCGGTGCGGAGTTACGCCCCCGGAAGTCCGGAGCGAGAAACGTTGAGATCCGCCCTGGACCACCTCACTGACCAGCGGGAAGACCTCACCCAGACGATCGGCGGCCAGGCCCGCTGGGGTGGCGGCGACGAAGTGCCGGTGGTCCAACCGCACGCCCATGCCCACCTCCTCNAAGACCTCACCCAGACGATCGGCGGCCAGGCCCGCTGGGGTGGCGGCGACGAAGTGCCGGTGGTCCAACCGCACGCCCATGCCCACCTCCTCGGAACCTTGCGGCAGGCTACGCGTACGGACGTCACCGACGCGATCGCCGCTGCGGCCCAGGCGGCACCGGCCTGGCAGGCGATGTCGTACGCCGATCGGGCCGCGATTTTCCTCCGGGCGGCCGACCTGGTCGCGGGGCGTTGGCGTGACGTACTCAACGCGGCGACGATGCTGGGACAGTCCAAGACGGTTCAGCAGGCGGAGATCGACTCCGCGTGCGAGCTGATCGACTTCCTCCGGTTCAACGTGCACTTCGGGGAGCGAATCCTCGCCGAGCAGCCGAACTCCGGCGGCGGCGCGTGGAACCGTTTCGACCACCGTCCGCTGGAGGGGTTCGTCCTCGCGATCACGCCGTTCAACTTCACCGCGATCGCCGGCAACCTGCCGACCGCGCCGGCGCTGATGGGCAACACGGTGCTCTGGAAGCCGTCGCCGACGCAGCAGCTCTCGGCGCATTACTTCATGCGGGTCCTGGAGGAGGCCGGGCTGCCACCGGGCGTGATCAACCTGCTGACCGGAGATGGTGCGGCGGTGTCGGAGGTCGCACTGGCCGATCGCGGGCTGGCCGGGATCCACTTCACCGGCTCGACCCGGACGTTCCGTTACCTCTGGGAGACGGTGGGCCGGAACCTCGACCGGTACGCGTCGTACCCACGGCTGGTGGGAGAGACCGGCGGCAAGGACTTCGTCGTCGCGCACCCCTCGGCCGACCCGGACGCGCTGCACACCGCGCTGATCCGCGGCGCGTTCGAGTACCAAGGGCAGAAGTGCTCGGCGGCGTCGCGAGCCTACGTGCCGCGGTCGATCTGGGAGGGCGGTCTCCGCGACCGGCTCGCCGCCACCACCGAGGAACTGGAGTACGGCGACGTCCGCGACTTCCGGTACTTCGGCGGCGCGGTCATCGACCGGCGCGCGTTCGACCGACTGCGCGACGTGCTGGCGAAGCTGGCGGCCGACCCGTCGTGCTCGATCCTGGCCGGCGGTGAGGCCGACGACAGCGTCGGCTGGTTCGTCCGGCCGACGGTGGTCGTCGGCACCGACCCGACGCACGAGTTGTTCCGCACCGAGTACTTCGGTCCGGTGCTGGGCGTGCACGTCTACGAGGACGCCGAGTTCGATGCCGTGCTCGACCTGGCCGCCGACAGCGCGCCGTACGCGTTGACCGGGTCGATCTTCGCGCGGGACCGGGAAGTGCTGGTGCGTGCGACCGAGCGGCTGCGGTTCGCGGCCGGGAACTTCTACCTCAACGACAAGCCGACCGGGGCCGTGGTGGGGCAGCAGCCGTTCGGCGGTGCGCGGGCTTCCGGGACGAACGACAAGGCCGGGTCGATCCTCAACCTGCTGCGCTGGGTGAGCCCGCGCACGATCAAGGAGACGTTCGCCCCGCCCACCGACCCCTTCTATCCTCATATGAGGTAGGGGCGCGCCTCGCGCGAGGCCGTCAGGCTCGCCCCTCGGCGGGCCGTGCACCTGTCGGGTGGCTGACTGGGGGACGGGTGTGGCACGAATCCGGGAGACCGGACGTGCGAGCCGTTTGCATACTCAGGGGTGCGGACGCCCTGGAGCGTCCCGTACCGAAGGGATGGACGGCCGTGACCACGCCTCTAGGCAGCCGATACGAGCTGGTGGAGAAGATCGCCGGCGGTGCGACCGGATCGGTGTGGCGCGCCCGGGTCACCGCGACGGGCGAGGCCGTCGCCGCCAAGCAGATCCGTGCCGAGCTGGCGAGCGACGCCGACGTCGTCGACCGGTTCCTTCGGGAGCGGCGGGTACTGACCTCGATCGACCACCCGGCCGTCGTCCGGATGCGTGATCTGGTCGTCGAGGGCGACCAGATCAGCCTGGTGATGGACCTGGTCGAAGGCGCCGATCTCCGGCACACGCTGGCGATCGCCGGTGCGCTCGCACCCACGTCCGCCGCGCTCATGGCTGCCACCATCGCGGACGCGCTGGCCGCCGCACACGCGGCGGGAGTCGTACACGCGGACGTCAAACCCGCGAACGTGCTGGTGCCGGAGGACGGGGGCCCGGTCCGGCTCGCCGACTTCGGGGTGGCCCGCTTGGTGCACGGCCCCGCGCGGCTGAGCTACGGCACGCCGGAGTACATCGCGCCCGAGGTGGTCCAGGGACACGCGTCGATCCCGGCCAGCGACGTCTACGGCCTGGGCATCGTCTTCTACGAACTGCTCACCGGCACGACCCCCTACCGCGGGGGCTCGTCGGCGGAGGTGATGCGGCGGCACGTCACGGCCCGGCCGATCTGGACCGACGCGGTGCCCGACGCGGCCCGACCCGTGCTGACCGCGTGCCTCCAGCGCGACCCGGTGCGCCGCCCGTCCGCCGAGTCGCTCGCGGCCGACCTGCGCGCGGTCGCCGCGGAACTCGCCGGCCTGCCCGCAGCGACACCGCTTCCCGAGGGAACACCGCACTTCCACGTCGTGCCGGTGGTCGAGTCGGTGACCGGCGGCGTCGAGCCGGACGAGCGGGTCACCTCGGTGCTTCCCTCGACCCCGCGGCCGGGCGCGCTGGCGGCGTCGTCGCCGGACGAGGTCACGACGACCGTGGCCCGGTCGGCCCGGCACCCGAGCCCGACGCTGTCGCTCGCCGCGCCGGTGCCGGTCGCGGCCGGAGGGGTTCCGTCGAGCCCGGCCGGTGCGATCTTCGCGAGCGCCGGTGATTCCGGACCGGGCGGCGGGACGCCGCCTGGCGACCCGGTGCCGAACCTGGACCTCACTCGGCCCTATGCCGCACCCACCAACATCTTCCCGGCCGCTTCGGGCCCGGGCGGTCCCGGTCCGTCGGTCCCGAGCGGCCCGAGCGGCCCCGGTGGGCCGGGTGCGCCGGGCGGGCCGGGTGCTCCGAGCACTCCGGGCGGCCCCCCGCCGTCGTTCGACGACACGCTCTCTCCGCCGCGCTGGGCGTTCCCGGCCGGCACGATCCCGCCGCGGCCGCCGAAGAAGCGCCGCTGGCCGCTGATCGTCGGCTTGGCCGCGGTGTGCCTGATCGTGCTGGCCGCGGTCGGCGTCGGCGTGGCTGCGTCTGGCGTCCTCAGCTCGTCGAAGAACGACAGCCCCAGCAAGAACGAGGCCGACGTCACGCCGCCGGCCGAGTCGGCGAAGCCGACGCCGCAGGACAGCCGCACGGCGGCGCCGACGCCGAGCCGCTCGGACGGCGCGATCCCGGACGCCCCGGCAGGGACGACGATTCCTGACCTCCCCACGCCGGGCGAGACGATGACGCCCTCGGACCAGACGATGCCGCCGATGGTGACACCGAAGCCGGGCGAGCCCTCGATCGGCGGCCCGATCAATTAATCCACAGGGCAGGCGAACTTTGTCGCTCCCGGTTCCGTGCTCGCTACCGTCGAGGTAGGAGCCGGGGCCGGGAGGTGCGGTGTCCAGCGCCGAGGAGTTCGTCCACCGGGAAGTCCGTGAGCTGGTGCGCCGCCGGGGCGTCGACCCGATGGGCGACCCGGCCGCGGTCGCCGGCCTGATCGACGAGGTCCTGGCCGCGCACGCCGACCTGGTGGCCGACCCGCACGCGGCCCGACGCGCGGTGCTCGACGCGGTCGCCGGGTTCGGGCCCCTCCAACGCTTCCTCGACGACCCGTCGGTCGAGGAGGTCTGGGTCAACGGTCCGGGCCGGGTGTTCGTGGCGCGCGGCGGACGATCGGAGCTGACCACCGCGATCCTCGCGCCCGGCCAGGTCGAGGAGCTGGTGCAGCGGGCGCTGGAGCGCACCGGCCGCCGCGTCGACCTCTCCACGCCGTTCGTCGACGCGATGCTCCCGGACGGATCGCGGCTGCACGTGGTGATCCCGGACGTGACCCGCGAGCACTGGGCGGTGAACATCCGCAAGTTCACCGCCCGCGCGCACTCCCTGGCCGAGCTGATACCGCTCGGAACGCTGACACCGCACTCCGCGGGCTTCCTGGAAGCCTCGGTCGTCGCCGGTCTGAACCTCATCGTCAGCGGCGGCACCCAGTCCGGAAAGACCACGCTGCTGAACTGCCTCGCCGGCGCCATCCCCGCCGCCGAGCGGGTGATCAGCTGCGAAGAGGTGTTCGAACTCCAGCTCCGGCACCACCCGGACTGGGTGCCGCTGCAGACCCGCCAGCCCAACCTGGAGGGCACCGGCGAGATCCCGCTGCGCCGCCTGGTCACCGAGGCGCTGCGCATGCGCCCGGACCGGCTGATCGTGGGGGAGGTCCGCCAGGCCGAAGCGCTCGACTTGTTGATCGCGCTCAATTCCGGCTTGCCCGGTCTGTGCTCCGTGCACGCCAACTCGGCGCGGCAGGCGGTGACGAAGCTGTGCACGCTGCCGCTGCTGGCCGGGGCGAACGTCCACCCGTCGTTCGTCGTCCCGGCCGTGGCGAGCTGCGTCGACCTCGTCGTCCACCTGGAGCTCACCGCGGCGGGCACCCGCCGCGTACGGGAAGTGATCGCGGTCGGCGGGCACGGCAGCGTCGAGACCGCGGAGATCTTCGCGACGTCCGGCGGGCAATTGGTCCGCGCCGACGGTTACCCGCCGCACGACGAGCGTTACGCCCGGGCGGGCGTCGACCTGCCCGCGCTGCTGGCGGTCTGAGATGGGTGCGGTGCTGGGGTTCGCGTTCGGCTGCGGCCTACTACTTCTGCTTCGCCGACGTCGTCCCCGCGGGCGTTTTTCGTGGGGACGACGCCCGTCGCGGCGGGCAGCGCTACTGAACGCCGCCGGACTACCGGGCGTGCGTCCGGCGCAGTTGCTCGGTGCGCAGATCGGCGCGGCGCTGGCGGCCTTCGGGGTGACGTACACGGCCCTCGGCAGTAGCTCGGTAGCGGCGTGTTTCGGGGTGTTCGGGTTTCTGGGGCCGAGTGCGCTGGTGTGCCGTCTGCGGACGACGCGCGCCCGTGAGCTCCGGGACGCCTGGCCGGACGTCGTCGACAACCTGGCCTCGGCGGTGCGGGCGGGCATGTCGCTGCCCGAGGCCGTGGGCGCGATCGCCGAGCGGGGACCGGCGCCGCTCCGCCCGGCGTTCGCCCGGTTCGCTGCGGACCACCGGGCGACCGGGCAGTTCCTCGTCTGCCTGGACCGGCTCAAGGGGGATCTGTCCGACCCGGTGGCCGATCGGATCTGCGAAGCGCTCCGGGTGGCCCGCGAGGTCGGCGGCACCGACCTCGGACGGCTGCTGCGGACGCTGTCCGGCTTCCTGCGCGAGGACGCCCGGATCCGAGCCGAGCTGGAGACCCGGCAGGGCTGGACGGTGAACGCGGCGCGGCTCGCGGTGGCCGCCCCCTGGCTCGTGCTGCTCCTGCTCGCCACGCAGTCCACGACGCTGCGGGTGTTCGACAGCGGCTCCGGCCGGCTGCTGCTCGTTCTCGGCGGTGCGACGACGTTGGTCGCCTACCGGCTGATGCTGCGGGTCGGACGGCTGCCCACCGAGCGGCGGGTGCTGACGTGAGCGGCGTCGGGGCGCTGGTCGGGCTGGCGTTCGCGCTGGGAGTGGCGCTGGTGACCTGGGGCGGGCCGCAGGCTCGGCGTCCGCGGCTGGACGACCGGCTGGCGCCGTACGTGGGCCGCGCGGAGGTCAGCCGGGCAGTGGCGGCGCCCTCGTCGAGGGCCGACCCTGCGTGGGCCCTCTGGACAGGAGCCGCGTCCCGGGCGAGGTCGGCACCCGGAGTGCGGGGCGACGGGCGGGTGGGGAAGTGGTCGGCCGGGCTGTCGGCGGCGGGCCGTGAGGTGGCCGCCGTCCTCGGTGACCGGCTCGGCCGGGTGCTCGGTGGCTCGTCGATCCGGCGGCGGCTCGTGGCGGCCGGCTCCGACGGCTCGGACGGGGCGGTGGCGGCGTTCCGCGCCGAGCAGGTCCGCTGGGCGGGCCTCGGGCTGGTGACCGGCGCAGTCGTGGGCGGCGCGCTCGGCGGGCCGTCCGGCCTGGCCGTGGTCGGGCCGGTCGGCGCGCTCGCCGGAGGGCTGG
>NZ_BAAAYN010000034.1 GCF_039536245.1 Cryptosporangium minutisporangium
CAGGATCAAGGGGCAAGACCCGGCGATTGACCAATGGGGCGGCACGCTGATCGGCGACGGCACGATCCTCGATGACTACGACCGTGCTTGCCAGGTGGAGGATGGGCTTGGGGTGATCAGCAACGGTCCGCAAGCCCTCGCGCTGGTGCTCGCCGACGAACCCGCTCTGACCTGTTACCTGGCTGAGCGGAACATTCTCGTTCGCTGGCTCGCCGCAGACTCGGCCGCTGAATTGATCGGCGCCGCCACGGACGTCCTCGATGATCCCGACGCCGAGTGGGAAGAGTGCGGGGTCTGGGAGACGGGTTGGCGTCGTCCAACTCGTTCCAGGCAGCTAACTCTCAGCGGCATGACAGTGCTTTGGTCCGTGTTCGACGCACGGTAAATATGGATGCTGAGTGATGGAGTGATGACCGCAGGAGCAACTAAGCGCGAGAGATGCGAGCGGAAGGTCACTACATTGGCGGAATGACTGACGGATGGGAAGCTCGGATGGCGGCTCGTGCTAACCGCCGGGCGGAGGAGGGAATCGCCCAGAGGCGTCGATTCCTACGACCTGACCGGGACGGGCACATCGGCCATCACTTCCATCGAACCGTGGCCGGCACGGAGTGCTCGTGCGGCAGCGATTTCCAAGACGCCTGCTACGCCGGAGCCGACGAGACTCAAGCATGGTGGGATCTTCAGCGGTGCACAGCGTGTGGTCGGCCGGGCGTAGTCCTCGACGGCGAAGCGCACTGACGGCCGCAGGGCCCCTGCGCGGATGTCCTTCAGTCCCTGCACGATGGCGCTCCGCCGACGCTGTCGGCAGAGCGGCTCGAACTCGTGCTGCGAGCACCCGATCGGGTTGCCGGCACCAACTCGGAACTGTCGCAGACAGCGGCACGTCTGGCTGGCATCACTCCGACGGCGTCGGACGACAGTCGCGGCCATGCGCTGCCTGCGGCAGAACAGTGCGTTGGCAGCACCGAGCGTCAGAACGGCACCTCCCAAGGAACCATCCGCATGTGGGATCGGCCGAGAATGCGGCTCAAGTCGCCCTGGGGCGTGCGGTGGACCGGCACCGACTGCGATAAGAGCCGCGTCAGCGCGCGCGGTTCCTCGTTGTCGAGGCCGGTGAGCCGCAGCAGTGTATCGACGTCGTCCGTACTGACCGACTGATCGGACTCGAAAACCTTCAGGGCCTTCGTCAACTCCGCCTCGGAGACGAACATCGCCGTGTCCGCGCAGTCGTCCATCCACCATTCGATGGTGACCGTGTCGCCAGACAGCCAGCGCACGGCCTCGCGCAGCAGCTCAGCGGATTCGGACAGCGAGGCGGAGAACCTGTGGTCGAGCACCGGCACGGAAGCATAGAGATTGGTGAGCGCGCGCTGCCGGGAGGTGAGCACGGTGGCAGCCGCGTTTCGGTTCTGGCTGCCGCCCAAGTCCAGTCCGTCGGAGATTCTGCGCACGTCGTCGAGTCGGAACATCGCCAGCCAGAGCAGCGGAGTAGCCCCGACACCGCGGGCCAGGATGTGTTCCTCCGCCTCGAAGTCCTCGTATGACTCCGAGGGGTATACGTCTGCATAGGGGCTGATGCAGAGGATCGGCTCGGGTCTCACGCACGGGAGCCTAAGCGAGGGGCTCGCGTATCCATCCGGCCGATCGATCCGCGCCACGCAGGAGCAACCAACGACGCCGCGCGCGGCTGCGGACCAAGCTGGCCTCAGGGGCGCCCTCATGCGCGGCTTGAGGATGGCGTTGGCGGCAATAGCTCACTTCGTTGCGAAGTTCCATTGCGCGGGTAGTGCGCTCTCGCAGAGCGCGCAGGTGAAGTCTTCGTCGCGCACGATGTTGCGCTCCAGCAGCCGGTTGCGGCGCCGCAGCTCACGCAGCTCCGCGGCCTGATCGGTGGTGACGCCGGGCTTCACGCCGTCCTCGACGTCGGCCTGACGCATCCACTTCGACAGCGTCATCTCATGGACCCCGAAGTCCCGCGCGACCTGGGCGAGGGTCACACCCGGACTCGATTCCGGGCGACCCGGACGACGTCCTCACGGAACTCACGGGGATACGGCTTCGGCACAGCGACATCCTTCCAGCCCGGCCCACGGCCAAGCGATCTCAGATGTCACAGATCCGTGCAGCAGCCCCATACGCTTCCTGACCGACTGACTGCTGCGTACGGTCGGGTCGATCGTTTCGGTACGTTCGGCTGTGGCTCTGTCGATGCGAGCTGGCAGCGCTTGCAGGCGAATTTCGACAGTCGCTTGATCGGCGTGGCACCGAGAAAGATCGATGAGAAACAGCAGCGCTCAGCGTGTCGGAGCTGTGGTCCCACCGTTGTCCGGCCAGCTGATTGTCGGTCACTGACGGTCACCGGGCGCGAGATTCGAACAGCCTAGGTGCGGCATCGGACGTTTGCGAACGCGATCGATATCCCTTCGGTCGACGTCGGATGGCTGTATCCCGGCCCGTCAATACAGCCGTATGACGTCGCCGTCAGCGAGCCGGACTCCACGAGACCGGCTCGGGGGCCGGGCGCCATCGACGCTGTGCGCTGACAGCGGCTACTTGTGAAAGTTGCGGGTGTCGCTGCAGATCAGGAGACGATTTCCGATCGCCGTGCCGTAAGGAGTCGTCAGGTCTACCGGGCGGGCCAGTGCCACGGCGGCTCGTCGAGCCGGCCCTGTCCCTCGATGCAGGTTTCTCCGAGGTCTTTGATCAATTCGACCCTGGTCAGCTGGGTCGTGCTGGCGTCCAACGCGTTCAGCAGGGCGCGGGAGTGGCTGATCACCAGAACTTGGGTACGGGTCGCGCCGGTGACGATCAGCCCGGCCAGCGGCCGCAGCAGGTCAGGGTGCAGGCTGGCTTCCGGCTCGTTGAGCACCAGGAGCGCGGGCGGACGTGGGCTCAGCAGCGCCGCGGCCCACATCAGGTACCGCAGCGTGCCATCCGACAACTCCGCCGCGCCCAATGGCCGAAGAAGGCCTGGTTGACCGAGCCGCAACTCGAACCGCCCACCGTCGGCACCGATCGCCAGTCCACTACCGGGGAACGCTTCGCCGATCGCGGCCTCCAGCGCGTCTTTGTCCCCGATCTCCTGGATCGTCTGAAGCGCCGCGGCCAGATCCGCACCGTCCGGGCCGAGCACCGGTGTCCGGGTGCCGATCTGCGCCTGCCGAGCCGGCGCGTCGGCGTCGGTACGCAGATGGTCATAGAAGCGCCACGACCGGATCCGCTCCCGAAGCGTGAGGATCTCCGGCGCGTGCTGCGGGTCGGTGTACTCGCTGAGCATGCTGTCGTAGAGGGCCAGCGCACCAGGCACTGACCGCCAGGAACCTCCGTCCCGGAGACGTAGCGCGGTGTTCGCGCGGTCGGCCAGCAGGGCGGCCGGCCGCAAAAACGGGCCCGACCAGATCACTTCGCGTTTGATCTCCGGATCCAGGGCAAACGCGGAGCCAGAGGGCAGGGGCAGGCCGAAATCAATCGCATAGCCGAACTCGTCACCGGCGAAGCCCAGCCGCAGGCCGACCGGGCCGCGGGTCTCCGGCCCCGCCCACAGCGTGGAGGCCAGGCCACCTTCGCGGGCCAGCGCGGCGACCGCGCCGTTGCGGGCGCAGTCCGCCAGCAGCCGAAGAGCCCGGTACAGGCTCGACTTACCGCTGCCGTTGGCCCCCGTCACGACCGTCAGGCAGCCCAGGCCCACCACCATGCGCCGCAGCGACCGGTAATTCTGCACGGCCAGGGTCGTGATCACGCGTCCAGGCTAGGAGGCCCCACGAAGGGCTGCCTGCCTGGCACCGGGCGCTGCACGCCTACCGACGCTGACGCGACGCGCGACCGGCGGCAGGGGGCGTCCGCCCTAATAGCTCTACGCACGCCGCCCGATAACTCACCGTTACGACCGGGCGGCTGTCCGACACTCGCTGTGTTCCGTGCTTGCCGCCGGTCAAGGACGCACCATGATGCGGTGGGCAACGGAGGAACGTTTGATCGGATTGAGCGACGTGCAGCGAATCGCGCGTGGCGGCAACTGCCGGCGAGCGTGCGAGCCGAGGTCGTGAGGCGGTCGAATGGCGGGGAGGTGCACCCCGACCCGGAAGTGGCAGCCGTCGCTGAGCGTTGGTCGCGAGCGAACCTAGAGCGGTGGTGGAATCGTTGGCCTCGATGGCTTCTGTCTCTAGTGGGCGTCGCGCTCTTCGTCGCCGGTTACATGGTGGGAGATGGGCTCTCCCGAACGCTGCTGAGCGGTGCCGGTGGGGTGATCACTGTCTTTGGACTGCTGGGCGTGAATCGTCTCGCAATGGCCCAGATCGCACGAGCCGCCGACCGTCACCGTCCTAGCCACTGACCGCGCCGAGCCGCCCAGATGAGTGATTAACCCATCGCGGCATGATCGGACGTTCGCCCGGCCGTCGAAAGTGCGGCGGTCGGGTGAGCAGGGTCGCGGCGATGATCGCGTCCGAGATCCGGCACTGGTCGCGGTAGAAGCGGTGCCGGTCGAGGTTCTTGCGGGGTGGGTCGTAGCGCATGGTCGCTCGCGGGTCGGCGTGGCGGGCCGCGAATCTCGGCTACCGCCGACCGGTGGTCCAAGCCGCTCTCCCCATTGGCCCGGCCGCGGATCGCGGTGCCGATGTACGAGGAGGGTCGGAGCCGGGGGTGGCCAATGATCTTCGATCTGGGGCAACCGGATGCCTGCGGCCGTCCGTCTTAGTCGGGACCTGCCCGTCGGGGACCGGAGGAAGCGGCGTGCGTGAGAAGCCGGGCGATGCGTACCAGAGGTACGTCGAAGCCCGCTTAGGCATGTTCCAACGCTTGGCCTACATGCTCTGCCAGGACCGAACTCGGGCTGACGATCTGGTCCAGGACGCCTTGGAACGGCTGTACCTGAAGTGGGAGAAGGCGGACGACGCTCGCAACACCGACGCGTACGCGCGCACGATCCTGGTGCGTGTCTTCCTGAGCGAGCGTCGGACACCGTGGGCGCGGCGGGTGGTGCTGGTCGATCGGCTGCCGGACTCGGCCGCAGCGACCGGGCCCGACACCGTGTCGGCGGTGGCGGTCCGCGGCGCACTCGCGCGGCTGGCTCCGAGGCAGCGCGCGGTGCTCGTGCTGCGCTACTTCTCCGATCTCTCGGTCGACGAGGTCGCCGAGACGCTGGGGTGCTCCCCGGGGACGGTCAAGAGCCAGACGTCGAAAGGACTGGCGACGCTGCGCCGCGCGCTACCCGATTTCGAGGCCGCGCCGCAATCCGGGCTGAGGACGAGGAGCTGACGATGGACGAGACGACCACCCGACTCCTCTTTCACCAGGTGTCCGCCGACGCGCCGGTGCCGGCCGTCGTCGACCTGGGCAAGATCGTCCGCCGCGCGGAGCGCAAGCGCCGCCGCCACCGGCGCTGGGCCGCTGCGGCGGCCGCCGTCAGCGTGCTCGTCCTGACCTCGGCGGTGGCGTTGGTGGCGACCGGCGCCGATCGGACACAGCCACTGGCCCGACCCGTCGGTCCTTCCCAGGGGCCTAATCTGACCACCGCGCCCACCGCGTTCGACCCGCTCCGGAATGCGATCCGGGTCAACTGGCTACCGACCGAGCTGCCCTACCTCACCCAGGGCGTCAGCCGCACCGAGGCGTCGTTCACCGCGTCGCACAGGGATGGGGAGATGGAGTACTGGGTGCGGCTGGCGGCGCGCGGCCACACCACCGACTTCGATCTGGAGTTCACGCCGAAAATGGGCGCGACGTCCGTCGAAGGTCCGGAGATCAACGGCGAGCCGAGTCGGTGGTACAGCGCGGGAACGAAGCGGCGCGAGCTGCGTTGGCAGTGGGCGCCGGGCGCGGAGGGCCGCGTCACCCTCGACGACCAGCCGGACGCGCTGGACATCGCGGTGCGGATCGCCAAGTCCGCCCACGTCACCGAGACTGCGCTGCGTCTGCCCTACACGGTCGACCTCCCGCCCTCCTACCGGGCGCTGCAGAACGGCTTCGGGACTCGTCGGGAGGAGCTCCGCGCGTATGACATGACGTTCCAAGACTCGGCCACCGGCTCGATCATCGGTATCGGCACCGCGTCGAACACTATGACGCTTGACTTCGAGCCGAACACCGTGATCAGCAATCGGCCCGGGCAGACGAAACAGGACGGGGAGTTCGCCCGGCTGCGGATCCGGCAGCCCACCGTGCAGTTCGAGATCAGTTGCAATGACCGGCCGAAGACCGCAGGGAGCGTCGTCGCAGCCACGAAGAGGTGCCGGGCGGTCGCCGAGTCGATCACGCTGGTCGCCGACCCGCTCGACTGGGAGGACTGGCCCGAGGCCACCGTGCGCTGAAACCCCGCCGCGCCAGCTCCTCACCAGCTTTTCGGGCACCGCTCGGACCGCTAGGCCCGCCGACGTCGACGCCACGCCAGTCATCGCGATCCGTTGACCCGAGAATGCTCCCAGGTCGCGTCGGAAGCGCCTGGAACTGGTGCGGCAAAGCATCGCGGCACGAGAGGTCGTGCCTCGGCCTCGATCCCCGGATGTGCTCGCGCGCAACTCGTTGCTGTTTCGCGTCGCTCAAACAGCAACGAGTTGTCCTCCGGTAAGCGTCCCGTTCGGGCTTCGCTGTCGTCGGCCGCCGTGAACAGCGACCAGCGCGGATTTCCGGGAATCGTCGAGTTCCGAATTGGTGGCCCATCAGAAACGCACTCACCTCGGCACGACAGGTCGCCTCCGTTTCGACTGATTGCTCTGGGCAGAACATCCGACTCTCGGCAAGAGCGGATGGGTTCGCGCGGAATGGCGCCCTACCGGCGCACAAGACGTGGCCAGACGCCTACTACTCGGCAAATCGGTCAGCACCACGGCGCCGCCGTGTCCTCACGTCAACCAGCGACACCCGCACGCGGCACCGGCCCGCCAATACCGGTGCCGCAGTCGGGCTCAGCGCACCTTGCTGAAGAACTCGCGGACGTCACCGACGAACAGATCCGGCGCCTCCATCGCGGCGAAGTGGCCACCACGGTCGAACTCGCTCCAATGCACGACGTTGTGCTCCCCCTCGACGGTGCGCCGGATCGACACGTCACCGGGGAACACCGCGACACCGGTCGGCACCGTGGAACGCTCACTCGCGCCCCACGCTCCGGCATGCGCGGTCTCGTAGTAGCTGTTGGCCGAGGATCCGGCGGTGCCGGTCAGCCAGTACAGCATCACGTTGGTGAGCAGCAGGTCGCGGTCCACCGCGTCCTCGGGCAGGTCGGCGGCCGGATCGGTCCACTCCTTGAACTTCTCCACGATCCAGGCCAGCTGCCCGACCGGTGAGTCGTGCAGTCCGTGCGCGAGCGTCTGCGGTCGGCTGATCTGGATCATCGCGTAGCCGGACTGCTCGGTGCGGAGGTACTCCAGGTGCGCCAGCCGCGCGCGCTCGGCGTCGGTCAGCTCAGCGATGTCGTCCGGGTCGACTTCGGTGAACGCGGACAGCCCGTTGGCGTGCACACCGACGACCTTGTCGGGGTTGAGCCGGCCGAGTCCCGGGGAGATGACCGCGCCGGTGTCGCCGCCCTGCGCGCCGTAGCGGTCGTAGCCGAGCCGGTCCATCAACTCCGCGAACGCCCTGGCCACCCGGTTGGTGTCCCAGCCGGCCTCGACCGTCGGCCCGGAGAATCCGCTGCCGGGAATCGAGGGAATCACCAGGTGGAATGCGTCGGCCGCGTCGCCGCCGTGCGCCCCGGGGTCGGTCAGCGGGCCGATGACGTGAAGGAACTCCACGATGGAGCCGGGCCAGCCGTGGGTCAGGATGAGCGGCAACGCATCCGGCTCGGGTGAGCGCACGTGCAGGAAGTGGATGTTCTGCCCGTCGATCTCGGTGGTGAACTGCGGGTACCTGTTGAGCTCCCGCTCGTGGACGCGCCAGTCGTAGCCGTCGCGCCAGTACGAGGCCAGTCCTTTCAGGTAGCTCACCGGCACCCCGCGGCTCCACCCCACACCGGGCAGGTCTGCCGCCCACCGCGTCCGAGCGAGCCGGTCGCGCAGGTCGTCCAGGTCTGCCTGCGGAATGTCGATGGTGTAGGGCCGGATCCCGTTGGTGTTCTCCATGCTTCCAACCCTAGAAGCGGGTTAGGTCAGGTTCGGTCCTAGCTGACTGGCAGACTCCCGAGTATGTGGGAAACCTCCGCACGACTGCTGCGGCTGCTCTCGCTCCTGCAGGCTCGGCGCGACTGGTCCGGCGCCGAACTGGCCGAGCGATTGTCGATCACTCCCCGGACCGTGCGGCGCGACATCGAGCGGCTGCGGGCCCTCGGCTACCCCGTGCTGGCCACCGCGGGCACCGCCGGGTACCAGCTGGGCGCCGGGACGGCGCTGCCGCCGCTGCTGCTCGACGACGACGAAGCCGTCGCGATCGCGATGGGCTTGCGCACCGCCGCTGGTGGCTCGATCACCGGCATCGAGGAGACCTCGGTGCGAGCGCTGGCGAAACTCGAACAACTGCTGCCGTCCCGGCTGCGCCACCGGATCAACGCGCTGCAATCGATGACGGTGCCGATGCCCAACGCAGGGCCCACCGTCGACCCGGGGACGCTGACCGCCATCGCCGCCGCCTGCCGCGACTCGCTGCGCCTGCGCTTCGACTACCGCACCCACGACGGAACGACCAGCATCCGTACGACCGAGCCGCACCGCCTGGTGCACGCGGGCCGGCGGTGGTACCTCATCGGCTGGGACGACGACCGCCAGGAGTGGCGCACCTACCGGGTGGACCGCCTCGAACCGCGCACGCCCACCGGCCCCCGCTTCGCCCCGCGCACCCCGCCGGAGCCCGACCTCAGCGCCTACACCTCGCGAGCGATCTCCACCTCCGCCTACCGCTACCAGGCCCGGTTCACCCTGCACGTCAGCGTCGAGATCGCGGCCGAACGGATCGCTCCCACCACCGGGACCCTGGAGCCGATCGACGAACACAGCTGCACGCTCCGGGCGGGATCCAACTCGCTCGACGAACTGGCCATCTACGTCACCACCAAGGGTTTCGACTTCCAGGTGCACGAACCACCGGAGCTGGTGGACCACGTCCGGACGCTGGCGGCCCGACTCGCCGCCGCGACGGAGTCAGGGCATCGCGAGCTGAGTGGCTGAGGGTGGCGACCCCGGATCGACCGGCGGGAAGCCGAGGTCACGGCGCGCCGCGGCGTAGAACGCCACGCGTGCGGTGAACTGCTGGGTCACCAACTCGTCCCAGACCGCCGGGCCGCGGATCGGGTCGCGGACGGAACGCTCCAGCGCGGCGACCGTGCCGAACCAGCCCTGCGCCGCGGCGATCACCTCGGCCGATCCGAGCAACAGCAGCGTTTCCCACGCCTGGTCGCGAGCCTCGACCGAGTCAGCGAGCAGAGGTTCGGCGTCCTCGGGCGGGAGTGGATGGGGGTGCGGACGCGGATCGGCGCCGACGTGCGCGGCGAAACGGAGCATCGCGTTGACGTTGGCCTTCATCGCCAGCGCGTAGCCGCTGTAGGCGGCGAGCCAGCGTTCCCGGGAGCGGCTGTCCTGCTCCCGTCGGAACCGGGCACGGTCACCGATCGTCGTCACCGCGAGAGATCCCGCGGCCCCGACGACGACTCCCAACAACGCGGGCAGTTGCTCAACGAAGCCGGCCACGCAAGCACGGTAACGGTCCCACGGCCCCGCCAGCGAGCACTCGGACCGGCCGCGGGCATCCACGGCACCGCGACTACGCCGCGGCCATCGCCTCGACCTCCAGCTTCCAGGCCGGATCCAGCAACTGGCAGCACACCACCGTCGAAGACGGACGGTGGTCGCCGAGGTACTTCACCCGCAACCGCACGTTCGCTTCGTCGTAGCTCGGATCAGCCAGGTAGGTCCGGAGCGAGACCAGATGGCGATAGTCCATGTCGGCCGAGCGCAGAATCGTGCCGATGTGCTGCCAGATGATTTCGCCCTGCTCTTCGAAGGGCTCCGGCATCGTTCGCCCGTCGGCGAGGTAGCCGTTCAAGCCGCTGATCACGAGCAATCGCGCGTCGCCCCGGATCTCGGTGGCGTGACTGTAGCTGCGGTACGGGGGGAACAGGCCTTCGGGATTGTGACTGATCGTCGGCACGCACGGATGGTAGTCGCCCGCGGCGACGTCGTCCGTGGCTCGTTAGGCTGACGCGAAGACCGGACCGCGAGGGGTGGCGAGCGATCAAGCGTGGGCTGTACCTGGCGCCGTTCGACCGGCTGGCCGATCCGCGGCTCCTGGTGGCGCTCGCCGCCGCCGCGGAGTCGAGCGGCTGGGACGGGTTCTTCCTCTGGGATCGCATCGCCTATCCGCCTCCGGGCCGGGCCGTCGCGGACCCGTGGGTGGCGCTGAGCGCGATCGCCCTGGCCACGGAGACGCTCCGGCTCGGACCGATGGTCACTCCGCTGGCCCGCCGACGGGCGCAGAAGGTCGCCAGGGAGACGGTGACGCTGGACCGGATCAGCAACGGACGCCTGACGATGGGTGTGGGGCTGGGGAATCCGGCCGACTTCGTGCCGTACGGGGAGGTCGTCGACGCGCGCGAGCGGGCCCGCCTCCTGGACGAGAGCCTCGATCGGCTCGACGGGTACTGGGCCGGTGAGTTCGAGCCCCGCCCGGTCCAGCGTCCGCGGATTCCGGTCTGGGTCGCGGCCAACTGGCCGCATCGGCGTCCGGTCCGACGTGCCATGCGCTGGGACGGGCTCTTCCCGATCGACCTCCCCGGCCCCGACGAGCTGGCGGTGCTCGCCACGGAGATCCGCCGGGAGCGCGGGGACGACGATGGCTTCGACCTCGTCGTGGAAGTCGCCCCGGGAGCCGAGATCCGGCCGTGGGCGGACGCCGGTGCCACCTGGGCACTGACCAGCTTCGACCCGCAGCCTCCGGAGGAGGTCGTGCGCGAGGTCATCGCGGCGGGCCCGTGACCGATGGCCGGCCGGTGGTTGCCCGGCCGCCGCGCGTCTGTCACCATGACCGTCCTATGGCTACTCCCTTCACCTCAGGAACGGAGGCTGCTCCGCTGGTCGGCGCATGAGCGCACCCGGCGCGGAGCACTCCGCGATCCTCTCCCCGGAGCAGGCAGAGTCTCTGACCGTCGGCCTCCGGTACGGCGTCCCGAACTCTCTCGCCACGCAGGTGGCCGCGCGTCGCGCCGCCGATGATTGGCGCGGCGCCTGCCGCGCCGCGGCGGTCGACGTCCGGTTCGACCTCTCCGACGTCCGACGCGTGCACGGTTCCGACGTGCACGCCTCCCTCACCGACGACCTGCACCATCTCGCGCCGGACGTGCTCCGGCGGCACCTCCCCCGCCAGGTCCACGGAGCCGGACGCCTGCGCGCCGGGCTCGTCGTCACCCTCGCCACCTACGGCCCGACGACGCTGGCCGCATTGACGCCGCCGGACGCGCTGGCAGCGGGCGAACGAATCCAGCTCGCGCTGCGTCCCACCGCCGGCCGCCGGCACCGATTGGACCGGCACCGGCATCGCTGGGACAGCCGGCACGCAGCGCCCGACCGCCCGCACTGCCCGGAGATCACCGCACTGCAGGACGCCGGTGACGTGCACGCGGCGTGGGCTGCGGCCGGCATTCGGCTGCGGGAGCCCGCCGCGACGTGGCGCCGGCTGGCGGCCGTACCGGTCGACCTGCCCAATCTGCGCGCGGAGGCCCGGCGGTGTCGCCCAGGCGCCGAGCAGGTCGCGTTCTTCCCCGGCCGCAACCGGGCCGTCGTGCTGTCCGGGTTGCCGGGACCGTCGGTCACCGCGACCGTCGTGGCCGCCGGACGGGCCGCCGGTCTCCCGGTGCTGCCGGAAGCGGCCTGGGCCCGGCCGGTCGAGGCCGAACTCGCCCGGCTCGGGTATCGCTCGCCGGAGACTCCGCCCGCGGACCCGACCCAGCTGCGCGTTGCCTGCGGCGGGCGGCTGCACATCGTCCAACTGCACGACGGGTCCTGGCGGGCGGTCGACCACTCGCCGGAGCAGATCGCGCGGGAGCGCGCGCTGGCCCGGCTCGGTGGGCCGCTCGGCGGCTGTGTCCGTGCGATCGAGGACCGCTTCTCCGACCCGGCGACCGCCCGGGACGTCGACCGGTACCTGCAGCACGGCCGGATCGCGGACGCCCGAGCGCTGGTCATCGCACGGCTCGGCCCCGCAGCGAGCATCGAGTCGGTCGCGCCGGAACCGCTCGCCCGGCTTCGCGAGGGGACCGCGCGTTACCGGCTCCGACTCGCGGGCTTGCCACCGCTCGTTGCCGTACCACCGCACCCCCGCCGTCCGCTCCGAAAGGGGGCCCGACACTCCCAGGTGAAGCCATGACACTGCACCTCGCCGACCACCTCATCGACCTCACCCGCGCCCGCACCACCGTCCCGGACCGGGACTCCGCACTCGAAGCACTCGCCCTGGCCGCCGCCGCCAACCTCCCCGTCCTGCTCTGGGGTCAGCCCGGCATCGGCAAGTCGAGCACGATCGAGCAGCTGGCCGCCGACTTCGGCGTCGGTCTGGAGACCGTGATCGCCAGCGTCCACGAACCCTCCGACTTCGCCGGCCTGCCGATCGTCGGCCCGGACCCGGACCGCAACGGCGTGCCGATGGCACCACCGGACTGGGCCGTCCGCCTGCACCGGGCCGGGAGCGGCCTGCTCTTCCTCGACGAGCTGTCCTCGGCACCACCGGCGGTCCAGGCCGCGCTGCTACGGGTCGTGCTGGAGCGCCGGGTGGGCAGCCTGCCGCTGCCGCCTGCGGTCCGCGTCGTCGCGGCCGCGAACCCGCCGGACACCGCGGCCGGCGGATGGCAGCTCGCCGCACCACTCGCCAACCGCTTCGTCCACCTGCACTGGCAGCACGACCCGCGGATCGTCGTCCGCGGGCTCGGCGGCACCTGGCCGCGGCTGCGACCGCCCCGGTTGCGGCCGGACGCACTGGAGCAGGCGGTCCGGCGCGCCAGGGCCGGAGTGTGCGGGTTCCTCACCGCCCGGCCCGACTACGCGCACCGCCTGCCGACCCGCACCGAGGCGCGCGGCGGCGCCTGGCCGTCGCCGCGCACCTGGGAGATGGCGCTGCGCCTGATGGCGTTCACGTTCGCCGCCGAGGGCGGCGACATCGGTCGTCTCGACGAGACGCTCTCGGTGCTGCTGCGCGGGACGCTCGGCGACGGGGCCGGGCTGGAGCTGATGGCCTACCTGGACCGCGCCGACCTGCCCGATCCGGAGGACGTGCTGCGCGACCCGGACGGTTTCGCCCCGCCGCACCGCGGTGACCTGGTGAACGCGGTGCTCACCGCGATGGTCGAGGCGGTGCGGCGCCGGTGCACCCGCCCTCGGTGGGAGGCCGGGTGGGCCGTGCTCGCCCGCGTGACGGCCACCGCTCCGGCCGACGCGCTGGTCGTGCCCGCGTCCGAACTGGCGGCGCTCCGGGATCCGGACTGGCCCCTGCCGGAGACGATCGACCGGTTGCAGCCGGTCCTCGACCTCCTCGCCCGGGCGTGACCGCGATGGACGTGACGAAACTGCTCGCCGCCCGGCACCGGGCGGCGGCCGCGCGCCCGTACCTGGCCGAGGCCTTGTACGCGATGGCGGTGGTCTCCGATCCGTCGGTGCTGACGATGGCCGTCGACCGTTGGTGGCGCTGTTACGCCGCCCCCGCATTCGTCGCCGCCACTCCGGTCGACGAGCTCGCGGGCGTCTGGCTGCACGAGGTGTCCCACCTGCTCCGCGACCACCACGGCCGGGCCGATCGGCTGACGGCCTCCCGCGGGCGGGGCTCCGGGGCGGGCGAAGGGCTCCGGCTGAACCTCGCGATGGACTGCGAGATCAACGACGACCTGCTCACCGCTCTGGACGACGGCATCCGGCTGCCGGACGGCGCAGTGACGCCCGAGCGGTTCCGGCTACCGCCCGCGCTGCTGTTCGAGGAGTACGCCGAGCGGCTCCCGCGCTACGCGCTACGCGGACGTCTGGTGTGGACGGAGTGCGGGTCGGGCGCCCACGGCGTACCGGCGCCGTGGGAGCTGGGACCCGACGGCGCGGATCCGCTCTCCGGGACCGCGGTCGCCTCGGTCCGGCACCGGGTCGCCGAGCAGATCCGACGCGGACGCGGTTCGGTTCCGCTGGGCTGGCGCCGCTGGGCGACCGGCGGCGGCGCCGCGCGGGTGGACTGGCGGCGGGTGCTCCGCTCCGCGGTCGGGGCCGGGCTGCGGCAGATCGGTGGGCAGGTCGACTACAGCTTCCGGCGACCGGGACGGCGGGGCGCGGCGCTGGCCGGCACGGTCGTGTTGCCGGGCCTGGTGGCGCCCGCGCCGACGGTCGCGATCGTCGTCGACACGTCGGGGTCGGTGAGCGACCAGGACTTGGGGCTGGCGCTCGCCGAAACCACCGGGATCATCAAGGCGGCCGGCGCGAGCGGGAACCGGATCCGGGTCTACAGCTGCGACGCGACGACGCAGACCGCCCAGGAGGTGTGCGCGGCCGAGCAGGTCACGCTACGCGGCGGAGGCGGGACCGACCTTCGGGCGGGTATCCGCCGGGCACTGTCCGACGCACCACGGCCGGACGTCGTCGTCGTGCTGACCGACGGCTACACGCCGTGGCCGGCGACCGCTCCCCCGAGCCGGATCGTCGCCGGGTTGTTCGGCCCGCCCATCCCTCCGGGGCACCGGCGGTACCGCCCACCGCAGTGGGTCGAGACCGTGCGGATCACCGACGACGGGTGACCCGGCCACGGCGTCAGCAGTTGTTGCTCTTCCGGGTCGTCGTGTACTCGCGGTCGTCGGTCGTGATGCCGGACGGCACGCTGTCGAAGTACGTCTCGACCTTCTCCCAGCCGCGACGCTGTTCGTAGTGCAGGTGCGGTGCACCGGAGTTCCCGGTGCTCCCCACCCGCCCGATCTGCTGTCCGCGCTCGACCCGATCTCCCTCCCGGACCATCGGCGGTTCGAGCAGGTGCAGGTACTGGGTCTCCCACTTGCGGCCGTGGTCGATCGTCACCCAGTAGCCGCCGCCCTGGCCGCGCGGGCCGTCCGGGTTTTCGGGCGTCCGGCCACCCAGCGTGCCGTTGATCCCGGCGATGGCGACCGTGCCGCCGTAGGACGCGAGCACCGGCCGCCCCCACGCCTTTCCCTCGGTCGGGAACAGGTCGACGTCGAAGTCGTCGTGGCCGGGGTAGGTGCCGAGCTGCCAGGTCTCCCCGCAGGCGACCGGCAGCTGGAACGCCGGGCGCGGGCCGGGGGGCCGCAGGAGCGGCACGACGATCGTCGCGACCGCGACGATCGCAGCGAGCACGCCGAGCCCGACCACCAGGAGGACGAGACGCGTGCGAAGCCTGGTGGAGCGGCCGGTCGTCACGGCTCCGAGCATGGCAGATGTCGGCAACGTCCTCGTCTCGGCATCAGTGGGCCGCTCTGCGCCGACGACCTGTTCGGAGCCCGACGCTGCCCCCGTCGGCGTGGTGAGCGTCGATCCGTCCGACTCACCCGATCCTGAAGTCCACCGCTTCCACTATCCGAAGGTGCTGATGCTGATGTCCGCCGTTCTTCCGTTTCTCGTCGCCGTGCTGGTCGGCCTGATCCTGGGCACGATCGTGCACCGGGCGATCCGCGCCGGGCAGGAGCGACGTGCCTGGGCGGACCACCGGTCGGCGCTCTCGGCCGCCGACCGGCGGGAGATCCGGCGCTCGGTCCGGGAGGGCACGCCGGTGACCGACCGGGTTCTCGCCCCGCCGGCGGTCCGGTTCGGCGAGGAAGTCGCGTCCTCGAATCGCCGGGCACGGTGGCTCACCGACCCGCCGCGCTGGGTCTACGTCGCCGGTCGGATCTTCTTTCCGGCGTTCGGCGTGCTCGCGGTGGTCCTCGGGGTCGCCGGCGACGACGCGCGGACCCTGGTGAGTGGGATCGTCCTCCTGGGCCTGGCGGTGCTCTATCTTCCGGCCACCGTGCGGTGGACGACGGCGCGCCAGGCGCGGACCGAGGCCCGCCTGCGCAGCTCGATCGACGCGAACCGCGTCCTGGGCGTCGCCTCCTAGCGTCGCCGCCTATCCAATTCCCGACACCGGCCAGATGCGACGGCGCGGCACGGTTCCCGCAGGACCGGCGTGCAGGTGCGCCCACCAGCGATCTCGTCACCGAAGACGCGACGGTTTCCGTAGATCGAATCCGTCAAGGGAATTGAATCCGCAGGCAGGCGGGGTCGCGTTGTGTGGATTTCTGCGCAGAGCGCAGCAGAAGTTACTCCTCAGTATGGGTGCACCCCGGCGGGCCATCACGGCCACCGCCTCCGGGCCGGAAGGCCAGGAGGACGGGGAACGGGACACCACACGGAGGAATCATGCGTAAGACACTCACCCGAATCGTCGCCACGGCGGCGCTGGCGAGTGCCGGGCTGGGCGTTCAAGTGCTCGCGACCTCGCCGGCCCAGGCCCTCGCGCCACCCGCTCTCGAGCGCACCGTGGGCGAGTCGGCGACCAGCACGCTCGCCGCGAAGACCGCGAAGGCGATCTGCCCGCCGGGCACGGTCGTGCTCGGCGGCGGCGCGGAGATCGTCGGGCCGTTCGCCGCCGACCCGGTGAAGCTCGTCGGCTCGTTCCCGGTGCAGGAGAACGGGGCGTTCAAGTGGGAGGTCCGGGCCGAAGCACCCGCGGGCTTCTCCGGCAGCTGGTCGGTCCGGTCGTTCGCGGTCTGCGGCCCGGCCCCGGCCGGCTACCGGATCTTCGCCGAACCGGACACCGCTGCCGCCAGCGCGACGTTCAAAACCGCAGCGACCAACTGCCCCGGAACGGACCGGGCCATCGGCTCCGGTGCCCGGGTGACCACGAGCGGCACCTCGACCGGTGAGATCGGCCTGCAGCTGTACCGCACGTCGGGCCCGCGGGACATCTCCCGCGCCGCGGCCCGCGAGGACGCCACCGGCTTCTCCGGCAGCTGGACGCTGAACTCGTACGCGATCTGCACGCTGCCGAACGCCGTGCCGGGCGCTGCGCCCGACGGTTCGCTCACTCAGGGCATCCTGGTCAGCGACGACTGCCCGACCGGCACCTTCGTCCACGGTCCGGGCGGCGGCGCCGGCCTGACCGAGAACGGCCTGACCTGGCTGCGGTACCTGACCGTGAGCCCCGACCTGCGCACGGTCGAGGCGCGGATGTCGGCCCCCAGCTCGAACGGCACGATCACCAGCTCGGTCTGCGCCCGATAGCCGCAGACCCAACCCCGGTGCCCCGCGCTCTCGACGAGCGCGGGGCACCGGCCCCGTTCAGCCGACCACGAACGACCTGCGGTGGTAGACGAGCCGACCGTCGTCCGGGCCGTGGAAGACCTCCAGGACTTCGGCGACGACGAGCGTCGCGTCGCCGACCGGAACGCGGTGCAGCGGGGCGACGCGCAGCGCGCCGAGGGCGTCGGGCAGCACCGGCTCCCCCGACGGCAGCGCGTCCCAGCCCTGTTCCGGCGCGAAGCGACGCCCATCCGAGCGCGCGAAGTCGTCCGCGAGGCCGGCGTGCTTCGACCCCAGCAAGTGCACGACGATGCTCGGCGCCGCGAGCAGGAGGCGCGCGGTCGGCGTTGCCATCAGCGAGAACGACACTGCGGGCGGCGTCACCGACACCGAGGCCACGCTGGAGGCGGTCAGTCCCACCGGCCCGTCCGGGCCGCGTGCGCTGAGGATCGCGACGCCCGTCGGATACCGACGGAACGCCGCTTTCATCCGCTCGTTGACCGGTTCGGCAACCGCAGTTCGCTCCACGCCACCGACGGTAAAACCTCAACTCGACTTCAGGTCAACTGCCGCGGAGCGGATTAGACCAGGGTCGCGCGGTGGGCTTCCAGGAGCGCGACGGTCCGGGCGGCGCCCAGCTCGAGCGTGAGCACGTCGGTCACGCGGACGTCGTGCGGCGCGGGGCCGAGCACGCAGTGGCCGCCGAGGATCTGGCCGGTGGGGCTGATCAGCGGCACACCGACGTAGCTGCGCAGGCCCAACTCGGTGACGAACGGGTTGTCGGCGTGGACCGGGTCGAGGCTCAGGTCGGCAACCACGTACGAGTGGCCGGTCGTGACCATCGGCGCGCAGAACGCCCAGTGCAGGGGCAGCGCGTACCGGCTCACGACGTCGCCGCCGAGCATGATCGAGTCCGGCGCACCGTGCAGGCCGATGCTGATCTGGTGGTCGGCGGTGAGCAGGGTCATCAGGCTGATCGGCAGACCGGTCCAGGCTGCGCTGCGCGCGGCCAGGCCGTCCAGCTCGGCGATCAGCCGGGGCTCGTCCCAGCGGTAGCGCTCGACCTCGGCAAGGCGATGCGGCTCGGCCAGGGCGCTGTCGGTAATGGTCATCGGCGTCCTTCGTGTCGTGGCCGGCGACGGATCGTCCGGGCGGGGTGCCTCGATGGTCGGCCGGTCACCGCCCCTCGGAAAGGCCTCCCGACGCCCTACCCCCGACGTGATCCCGATCCGCACCGGCCGCCGGGACCGGAACGGCCTCCAGCAGGCTGAGAGCGTCCGGCGCTCCGGTCGGCACGATCCGCCGCAGCAGCCACCCGGACCGCTCCAGCAGCCGCTCGAACTCCGCTGCGGTCCGTTCCCGGGCACCGAGCAGCAGCAGCATGTGCAGGTCCATCCGGATCGCCGCCGGCTGCTCGCGGGCGAACCGCGGCAGCACGCTGTCGACGACGAGCAGCCTCCCGCCGTCCGGTACGGCCCGTCGGCAGGCGGCCAGGATCCGCACCGCCGACTCGTCGTCCCAATCGTGGAGGACCCGGGACAGCAGGTAGGTGTCCGCTCCAGCCGGCACCGATGCGAAGAAATCGCCGCCGACCACGTCGCACCGGTCAGCGAGGCCGGCCGACGTCAGCCGGTCGCGAGCCTGCTCGGCCACGGCCGGCCGGTCGAGCAGCACCGCGGACAGGTGCGGCGCCGCGCCCAGGATCGCCGCCAGCAGGACGCCGCGTCCGCCGCCCACGTCGACCACCCGGCGCACTCGCGCGAAGTCGTACGCGGCGACGACCTGGGCGGCCTCCCGGGTGGACCGCCCGGCCATCGAGTCCTGGAACGCGGATCCGGCGTCCGGGTTCTGATCCAGGTAGTCGAAGAACGGCTCGCCGTAGACGTGCGCGAACGCGGTCCCGCCCCGCCGGACGGCGTCCAGCAGACCGGCGGCGGCGCGGAAGTACAGCCCGCCGCGCACGACCGCCGGCCCGCGGAGCGAGTCCCGCAGCAGCGTCCCCAGCTCGGTGAGCGCGAACCGCCCGTCACCGTCCTCGTCGAGCACGTCCTCGGCCGCGAGGCCGCGCAGCACGCGGGCGAGCGCGGCCGGGTCGGCGTCGACGACCTCGGCGAGCTCGTCCGCGGTCCGCGGGCCGTCCGCCAGGGCCTCCGGCAGATCGAGCGACGCCGCGACGTAAAGCAGCTGCGTGGCCAGGTAGCCGTCCATCAGGTGGGCGAGCCGGGACTGCGCGGCGCTGCGATCCATGCCCGCCATCCTCCGCGCAGGCGCGGGCGGCGCAAGCGATCAGCGCACGTTCATCCGCCGCTCGATCGCCTCGATGATCCGCGGCCGCAGCTCGGCGGCGCGGACGATCGCGTCCACCGAGCCGACCTCGACCGCCCGCTGGATGCTGTGCACCCGGTCGAACTCGGCGGCGACCTCGCCGACTTTCTCCGCGCGGACCCCCGTCTGCACCTCGGCCAGCCGCGCGTTGAGCGCCGCCCGCTCGACCCCGGTCGCGGCCGAGACCTGGCTCTGCAGCTCGGCCACTCGCGGGTCGGTCGCGGTGCGGTTGTTCACGTCGCCGGAGAAGACCACGGCCGCCGCCGGCGCACCGCCGAGCACCGACGCGAACGAGCCCTCCAGCGCGAGCACGGTCATGTTCGGGTTGAGCGCCTTGGAGAACACCACGAACGCGCCGCCGTGGTACCGGGAGATCACGCAGAACACGATCGGGCCGTCGAAGTTGACGATCGCCCGGCCGATCTCGGCGCCGTACTCCAGCTGCAGCTTGCGCATCGACTCCGGGGAGCCGTCGAAGCCGGACAGGTTCGCCAGTACGACCAGTGGTCGGTTGCCGGACGCCGCGTTGATCGCCCGCGCGGTCTTCTTCGACGAGCGCGGGAACAGCGTCCCCGCGGTGTAGGTGTCTGGTCCGTCGGTGGGCGGGAAGCCGCGCCGCGGCACCGACCGCGACTCGATCCCGATCAGGCAGACCGGCCAGCCTCCGATGTGCACGTCCTGCACGCACGCCGTCTCGGCGTCGGCCATTCCGGCCCACCGCTCCAGCACCGGGTGGTCCTGATCGGAGACCGCCCGCATCACCGTGCGGATGTCGAACGGCTTCTTCCGGTCCGGGTTGTGCTCGATCGAGAAGATCTCGCCGACCGTCCGGAAGTCACTCCCCACGACGGCATGGGGGAAGGCCGAGATGTCCCGGTCGGCCGGGTCGACGGTGGAGGCCCGCCGCGGCGCGCTCTCCCCCGGCACGACGTAGGTGTGGTCGTAGTGCTTCATCAGGACGTCGCGGGCGGCCGGGAGGTTCGGCGCCCAGTACTGCGCCTGGCCGTTCGGGCCCATGACGCGGTCGTAGCCTCCGATGCCGAAGTTGTCCTCGGCCGACACACCGCCGGAGAAGTCCAGCGACTGCTTCCCGGTGAGCACCATCGCCGAGTCCGGCGTCATCACCAGGACGCCCTTGGTGTGCATGAGCATCGTGGCCTCGGCGTTCCAGTACGGCTGTGCGCCGACCGTGATGCCGGCGACGACGATGTTGATCTCGCCACCGGCCTGGGTGAACTCGACGATGCGCTTGAGCGCGGCCGCGACCCAGTCCATGTTCTCGGTGCCCGAGCTCATCGAGATCCGTGCGCCGGCCGACAGCGCGTACCACTCCAGCGGGACGCACATCCGCTCGGCGAGGTCGAGCGCGGCGATCACGCGGGAGCACTCCGGCTCGGAGAGCGCACCCAGCGCCTTGGTGGGGTCGCCGAGGAGCACGACCCGGGTGACGCCCTCGGGGTAACGCTCGGTCGGGGTCGTCACGACGCCCACCACGATCGCCGCCGAATTGCGACCCTTCGGCCGGTCCACCGGCGCCAAGGCGCCGGACGGCTCTAGGTCGTACTCGACGAACTCGCCCAGCAGGCCGGTCAGCTCGTACGGGTAGACGGTGCCGCGCCGGGCCGCACGCAGCACCTTCTGGCGGTAGTCGTCCAGCGGACGCAGCGGCTCGGTGGACGGCTCCCCGACGACCAGGCGGACGCCGCGCCCGGGGTCGAACCCGATCCGCACCGACAGCTCCTCCAGGTCGCCGGCGGGGGTGCGCTGGCGGCCCACGAACTCGACCTCTTCCAGCCCTGCGCCGGCCGTCGTCGGCAGCACCCGCTGGACCAGCGCCTCCAGCTCGTCCGGCGAGAGGTCGGTCGGCGGCCAGACGTAGAGCATGATGCGGTTGGTGTCGAAGCGCTTGTTTTGCGGACGCTGCGCCTGCACCGTGCGGATCGCGTCCAAGCCGGCGGTGACGGCGTCCTCGACCGCGGGCAGCGCGACCAGCCGCCCGTCGGCCTCCCGCAGCGGTGTCAGGTCGCGGACCTGGCCCATCGCGATCAGCCGCTCGTCGGCCGGGTTGCTGCGCGCCACCGCCTTGAACAGGTAGATCTCCTCGTCCGCCGAGGGCAGCCTGGTCAGCTCGAACTGGCGCAGCCGCTGCAGCTGCAGTCGCAGGGCGATCTGCGGGTGCAGCCCGCGGATCAGCCGTTCCTCGGTGAGACGATCGCCGTCGCGCCGGAACGTGAAGTGGTGGTGCATCCGGGTTCCGGCGACGGTCGTGGTGATCCGGCGGACACCCGCAGGCTGGGGATGCTCGGCGAGGAGCCGCCCGAGCCGCACCGCCATCTCGTCGACGTCCGGCTGGTCGTCCCACGTGACGTAGAGGTCGGCGACCAGCCCGTCCTCGGCGACGCCGTCGGCGACCGTGGCCACGGCGCGGAGCGCGTGCGGCAGCGACGAGATGTCGACGGCGGTGGCGACCACCAGCGTCGTCCCGGCGGGGTCGGTGCGCTCGGCCGTCACGAACCGGCAGTCCTCGACGTCCCGGGTGGTGATCTCGGCCAGCCCCCGGTTGCCGTAGTAGCGGCGGGTCAGCACTTCGAGCAGCGGTGCGTGGTCCCGCCCCGGACGACCGATCCGCTGACCGATCAGCCGGACCAGCGGCTCCGCGGTCGCGACCATCCGCTGGATCCGCTCGGCGCGATCCGGAGCGTCCGGGTAGTGGTCGAGGTACCGCAGGTCGTCGCGGACCGCGGCGTAGACCTCGGCGCGGTTGCGGCGCATGATCGGCTGAGCGAACCAGCGGAACACCACACCACGCGCCAGGTCGGACACGGCGGGGAACCGCACCTGCGTGGCCTCGATCAGGTGCTCGAGGACGAGACCGGCGCGTTCGCGGAGCGCCTCGACCGGCGGTGGCCCGGACAGCCACCGGCGCAGCAACTCGGACACGACCGAGACGTCGGCGCTGGTGCGCTGCTGGGCCAGGAAGATGCGGAAGACCGCGGCCTCCAGCTCCGGCGTGCGGTCGAGCCCGGTGACGCCGTAGTGGGCCAGCGCCTTGGTCAGCTTGGCCTGGAAGCTCGCGGTGACGCCCGCCCGCTCGACGTCGAGGCTCTGCAGGTAGCTGTGGAAGAACTCGCGCGGGCTGTGCACCGGGCTGCCCGGCTCGACGTCCAGCTCGCCGCGCGGCTTGTTGCGGCTGAGCTCGGACAGGTCGGCGAAGACCGTGAACAGGTCCAGCTCGCCCGCGGGCAGCCGCCCGTCCAGGTCGGCCCGGGCGCTCAGGTACTCGACCAGCGTCTGCTTGGGGTCGTAGGGGTCGACGTCGAAGCCGAGCAGCATGCTGCGCAGGTCCCGCAGCCCGCGGGCGACCCGCTCGTCCGGGGAGACGGCCGCGGCCTGGGCAGGCAGGTCCAGCTCGGCCGTCCCGTCGGTCGCCTCCGCCACCTCGGCGTCCCCGTCGGCCAGCGGCTCCAGCCGCAGCAGCGGCGCCCCGGTACCGACCTGGCTGCCCACCGACACTGGGCACTCGCGGACCCGGGCGCGGAACGGTGCGCGGAGCACCGTCTCCATCTTCATGCTCTCCAGCACCAGGATCGGTGCGCCGGAGTCCACCTCGTCACCGACCGCGACCGGGGTGGCGACCACCAGCGCCGGCGCCGGCGAGCGAACGACGCCGCCCTCGTCACGGCTGATCCGGTGGGTGACGCCGTCGACCTCCACCAGGTGGATCGGCCCGTGGGTGGCGGAGACCAGCCGGAACCGCTCGCCGTTGACGAGGATCTGCCCGCTGTGCGCGTCGAACCGCTCGACCTCGACGTCGACCGACGCGCCACCGCCGCCGAAGCCGACGCGGAACCGGGCGTCGCCGACCCGGGCCACGCTCACCCGGTAGCCGGCGCCGCGGAGCTTGAGGTCCAGCGGTCGGCCCGCGTCGTGCTGCACCTGCGGACGTCCGCCGTGCGCGGTGGCCAGCAGCTGTCCGCGGCTGACCGCCTCCTCGTCCCGGTAGGCCTCGATCGCGGCGGCGGCCAGGGCGACCGCGGAATGCCGGTGGCTCACCAGGCGTCCCTCGGCGCGGACGCGGTCGATCCAGCCGGTGTCGGCGCTGGCGTCGATCACCTCGGGCTGGTCGAGCAGGTCGAGCACGAAGCTCTTGTTGGTGGCGCCGCCCTCGATGATCACGGTCGTGTCGGCCATCGCCCGGCGCAGCCGGCCGAGTGCCTGCTCGCGGTCGCTGCCGTACGCGATGATCTTCGCGATCATCGAGTCGAAGTCCGCCGGGATCGTGTCGCCCTCGCTGACGCCGGTGTCCACCCGGATGCCGGGGCCGGTGGGCAGCGCCAGGCGCGCGATCCGCCCGGGGGCCGGCGCGAAGTCGCGGTCGGGGTCCTCGGCGTTCAGGCGGGCCTCGATCGCGTGCCCGGACTCGGCCGGCGGGACGCCGTCCAGCGTGCCACCGCCGGCGACGTGCAGCTGCAGCCGGACCAGGTCGGTGCCGGTGGTGAGCTCGGTGATCGGGTGCTCGACCTGCAGCCGGGTGTTGACCTCGAGGAACGCGAACAGCTTGTCGCCGGGGTGGTAGAGGAACTCGACCGTGCAGGCGCCGCGGTAGCCGACCGCCACCGCGAGCCGCTCGGCGGACGCTTTCAGCTCGGCGGTCTGCTCCGGCGCGAGCACCGGCGACGCGGACTCCTCGATGATCTTCTGGTTGCGCCGCTGCACCGAGCAGTCCCGGACGCCCAGTGCCCACGCGGTGTCCCGGCCGTCGGCGATGACCTGCACTTCGACGTGGCGGGCGCCGGTCACCAGGCGCTCCAGGAACACCACGCCGGAGCCGAACGCGCGGAGCGCCTCGGAGCTGGTGCGCTCGTAGGCGTCGGCGAGGTCGGCGGCGGAGTCCACGCGACGGATCCCCCGGCCGCCACCGCCCGCAGTCGCCTTGAGCATCAGCGGGTAGCCGATCTCGTCGCCGGCCCGAAGGGCGTCCTCCAGCGTCGCGACGGCACCGCGGCTCCACGGCGCGACCGGGACGCCGACCTTCTCGGCGAGCAGCTTGGCGCCGATCTTGTCGCCGAGCGTGCGCATCGCGTCGGCACTCGGCCCGACGAACGTGACGCCGATCCGCTCGCACAGCTCGGCGAACGCCGGATCCTCGGCGACGAAGCCCCAGCCGACCCAGGCGGCGTCCGCACCGGTCTCGACCAGGGCGCGCTCCAGCACGGCGAGGTCGAGGTACGGGCGCGCCGACGCCGGGCCGAGCAGGTAGGCCACGTCCGCTTCCCGGACGAACGTCGCGGTGCGGTCGGCGTCGGTGTACAGGGCGATCGTCTCGATCCGCACCCCGGTTTCGGCCGAAAGGTCCCGGACAGCGTGGATGAGCCGCATCGCGGCCTCTCCACGGTTGACGATCGCGACACGCCTGAACACCGGTTGAGCCTCCCCATCGCTGACACAGCTGACCTCTACCTTGCTCGATTCCGAGTGCAGGCTCCAAGGTGCTGACGAACGGAGGGCACCGGCAAAGTCTTGTAGGAATCCTCCAAACGATCCCGCATCTCGGCGACTACGCGCTCCTGGCGTAAACGATAAAAACGGTCCATTGCGCACACTGCGCTGAATCGCGACAATCGTCGGCGCGAGGCCCGGTCCGGCCGGCCCGCCGGGACCGGTCACCACACGACCGAGGAGGACGGCGTGCGACGAAGCAACCGATCCACAGCGTTCCTGCGACGGCGACGTCTACTGGCGCTCCTCTCCGTGAGCCTGCTGGTCGCGTCCCTGCTCGGCACGAGAGTCGCGTCGGCGGCGCCCGCGCAGCGGGCCACGGTCACCGCCGTGCACGCCCTCCGCACGGTGACCGAAGGCCAGTCGGCCTCGCTGGCCGTCGCGGTGACCACGTCCGACCGGCGCCCCCTGGGCCGGGCCGTCGCGGTGCGCTACGCGACCGGCAACGGCACCGCGAGCGCCGGCAGCGACTACGACGCCGCGTCCGGCACCCTCACGTTCCCGGCCGGCACCGCGTCCGGCGGCGTTCAGCGCATCCCGATCATCACCCGCGGGGACGACACCCCGGAGACCGCCGAGACGGTTCCGGTGACGCTCCGCGCGACGACCTCCGGCGTCTCGGTCGCGACCCAGCCCGTCCTGGTCGTCGACGGGCACGGCCTCCCCTACCTCGATCCCCGGTTACCGGTCGATCGCCGGATCGCCGATCTGCTCGGCCGGATGACGCTCGACGACAAGATCGGCCAGATGACGCAGGCCGAGCGGGCCGCGGTGGCGAGCGCCCCCACCCGGATCGCGCAGTGGCGGCTCGGCTCGGTCCTCTCCGGCGGCGGGTCAGCGCCCGCCCCGAACACCCCCGCCGCCTGGCTGCGGATGGTCAACACGTTCCAGCAGTACGCGCGGAGTACGCCGCTGCAGATCCCGCTGCTCTACGGCGTCGACGCGGTGCACGGGCACGGCAACGTGTACGGCGCGACGATCTTCCCGCACAACGTCGGGCTCGGCTCGACGCGCGATCCGGCCCTGGTGGAGCGAGTCAACGAGGTGACCGCGGCCGAGGTCCGTGCCACCGGCATCCCGTGGAACTTCGCCCCCTGCATCTGTGTAGCCAGGGACGAGCGCTGGGGCCGGACCTACGAGAGCTTCAGCGAGGACCCCGCGCTGGTGATCGCGATGGAGACCTCGGTCGACGGCCTGCAGGGCCGCCGGATCGGCGCACCCGATCGGGTGCTGGCGACCGTCAAGCACTACGCGGGCGACGGCGACACCGAGTTCGGTTCGTCCACCACGAACACCTACACGATCGACCAGGGTGTGACCGTCACCAGCCGGCGCGACTTCGCCCGGATCGACCTCGCGCCCTACGTGGTCGCGATCCGCAAGCACCGCGCCGCGACCGTGATGCCGTCGTTCTCCAGCGTCGACTGGACCGAGGACGGCATCGGCAACCCGGTGAAGATGCACGCGCACCGGGAGCTGATCACCGGCGAGCTGAAGGGCCGGATGGGCTTCGACGGCTTCGTCATCTCCGACTGGGAGGGCATTCACCAGCTGCCGGACCCGTCGGTGCCCGCCGACGCACCGCGTCCGACCGCGGCCCAGGTCCGCGTCGGTGTGAACGCCGGAACCGACATGTTCATGGAGCCGAACAACGCCCCGGACTTCGAGCGGCTGCTCCGGGCCGAGGTCACCGCCGGCCGGGTGAGCCAGGCCCGGATCGACGACGCCGTCCGGCGGATCCTGCGGGCGAAGTTCGCGTTCGGGCTGTTCGAGCAGCCCTATGCCCCCGACGACCGCGTCGACGAGGTCGGCAGCGGCGCTCACCGGGCCGTCGCGCGCCAGGCCGCGGCGGCGTCCCAGGTGCTGCTGAAGAACACCGGCCGTGCGCTCCCGCTGAAGCCCGACGCCCGGATCTACGTCGCCGGCCGCAACGCCGACAACATCGGCAACCAGGCCGGTGGCTGGACGATGGATTGGCAGGGCCGCCCCGGGCGGAGCATCCCCGGCACCACGATCCTGCAGGGCATCCGCCAGGTGGCCCCGCAGGCGCGGGTGGTGCACAGCGCGGACGCGTCGGCGCCGACCGCGGGCTCGGACGTCGGCGTGGTCGTCGTCGGCGAGACCCCGTACGCCGAGGGTTTCGGGGACGTCGGCGGGCCGACGTGGGAGAACGGCACGCCGGAGCAGCGGGAGGCGAAGTCACTGACGCTCCGGGCCGCCGACCGGGCCGTGGTGGCGAAGGTCTGCGCCGCGGTGCCCACCTGCGTCGTGCTGGTCGTGTCCGGCCGTCCGCAGGTGATCACCGACCAGCTCGGGCGCATCGACGCGCTGGTTGCGTCCTGGCTGCCCGGCAGCGAGGGCACCGGCGTCGCCGACGTGCTGTTCGGACGCCGTCCGTTCACCGGCCGCCTGTCGATGAGCTGGCCGCGGGCCGAGAACCAGGTCCCGGTGAACGTCGGTGACCGGACCTACCGGCCGCTCTACCCGTACGGGTGGGGCCTGCGCGCCGATCCCGGCCGTGAGCGGCTCACCACGGTGGGCGCCCGGGAGCTGCTGGCCCCGGAGCACTGGCAGCCCGACGGCACGCTGCGCACCGACGCCCGGACGCTCGCGCTCGCCGAACGCGCGGTGACGTCCGGAGAGTCGGCGAAGCTCCGGGACGCCGTCCTGTCGGTCGTCCGCGACGCCGCGCAGGCCAGGGCCGCAACGGGGCGGGCGCCGGTCAGCTGGGAGGCGAAGCTGGCCGACGCCGACCACGCCCAGATCACCGGCGCCTACGAGAAGGCGTTCTCGCTGCTCGCGGCGGTGGCGCGCGGATAGGCAGCAGTGAACATCCGGCCGGCGTGCAACACGGGCACGCCGGCCGGTGACTCTAGGCGCGGCGACCGTCCGGCGACACCGACGATCCGACGACCTGCGTGGATGCGGTGCGATGGCGGTGAGCCTGAGCAGCAAAAACCGGACTAACAGGGATATAATTACTAGGAGTGGCTGATTGCGCTCTTGGGCGACCCACCGTTGGAGCGTTTTGTGGCAGTAGACGAGGTCACTGGTGAACGGGCCAAGGATGCCTCGGCCGTCACCTGGGCGCGCCGCTTGTCGCCGGTGCACCAGATGCCGATCGACGCCGTGGTGCGGCTCGCCGCGGTGCTGATGGACGCGCCGATGGCGATGATGACGCTGGCGACCCAGCGCGACGAGGAGTACGTCCTCCTGACCCACGGTCTCTCCACGGGAGAACCGGATACCGCCGGGTTCCGCGGTATCACGGTGACCGGCGTCGTTCTCGCCGCCGATCACCCGATCCGATGCCCGGACCTCGGTACGGACACGGCTCTCTGCGACCACCCGCTGCTGACCGCGAGCGGTGCGAAGGCGCTGCTCGCGGTGCCACTGCGGGATGCCACCGACACCCCGGTCGGCGCGCTGTGCGTGCTGGACGTCGAACGCCGGGAGTGGTCGGACGGGCAGCTGTCGACGCTGGTGGAGATCGCCCACCTGCTCGGACCGCTCCCACTCGACGAGGTCGGGGCCGCGACCGCCGCCGTCGCTGCGCTGGAGAGTTCCTCGGTGCTCGACGGCATCCTGGAGGCCTTCGTCGCCACGACCGGCTCCGGGTTCGTCGTCGGGTGGAACCGGGCAGCCGAGGAACTGTTCGGCTGGACCGCGGGCGAGACGCACGGCCGTCACGTCGACGAGCTGGGGCCGCCGCTCTACGAGGGGCACACCGCGGCCGAGATGCTGCCGCAGATCCTGGCCGATCCCGACGCCTGGCACACGCCGCGACTGGTCAGCGTTCGCCACCGGTCCGGACTGCGGTTCCCGGTGTGGATCCGGCTCACCGTCGTCCAGAGCGCCGCGGGCGCGCTGGTGTGCACGTTCGCCACCGACGCCAGCGCGCAGATCGCGGCGGAGCAGAAGGCTGCCCGGAGCGGCCGGTTCAACGCGGCGATCCTGGAGAGCATGCAGGCCGGCGTCGTAGCGTGCGACCACGAGGGCCAGCTGGTACTGGTCAACCAGGCGCTGCGGGAGATGCAGGGGCTGCCGCAGGACATGGAGCTGGGTGACTTCCGCACGGCGCAGGGCGAGATCGTCGACCGCCTCTGCCGTCCCGACGGAGCGCCGATGCCGCTGCCGGAGAGCCCGCTGTTCCGTGCGCTGACCGGTGAGACGGTCACCGGCGCGCAGATCCTCTACCGGGTACCGGACGACCAGCCCCGGTACTTCGAGACCAACGCCCGACCGGTCGTCTCCGATGGCGGGGATCGGCTCGGCGCGGTCGCGGTGCTGCAGGACGTCACCGAGCGGTACCGCTCGGAACGCTTCCGCGAGTGCGAGCTCCGGGTCGCGCACGCGATGGCGGTGGCCACCTCGGCCGAGGAGGTCGGCCCCGCCCTGACCAGCGCCGTTGCCGGCGCGCTGGGCTGGCCGCACGCCATCCTGTGGCTGGTGGACGACGTGGCCGACGTCCTGCGTCCGGCCGGGTGTTGGACCCGGCCCGGGCTGGACATGGACGGCCTCTTCCCTCCGGAGATCCGACGCGGTTGGGGCTTCACCGGAAAGGTCTGGGATACCGGCCGAGCGCTGTGGATCCCGGACCTGCTCGACCCGCCGGTGCCCGTCACCCGCGACGTGCGGACGCGGTTGCGCCGCGCCACCGACCGGGGTCTGCGCGCGGCCCTCGCCGTACCGGTGAAGAGCGGGCAGACGACGATCGGCGTCCTGACGTGCAACGCCGATCACCGCGAGTACGACGGTCAGCGGCTGATCGGGCTGCTCACCGGCGTCGCCGACCAGGTCGGGCGGTTCCTCGAACGCCGCCGGGCCGACGACCTCGCGCTCGAACTCGCCCGCACGAAGGACGACTTCCTCGCGCTGGTCGGACACGAGATGCGCACGCCGCTGACGTCGATCGCCAGCTACGCCGAGCTGCTCGCCATGTCGGCCGAGTCCTGGCCGGCGACCGACCGCCAGTTGCTCGAGGTGATCAACCGCAACACCGGGATCCTCCGCGCCATCATCGACGACCTGCTCGACCTCACCGCGCTGGAGTCCGGCTCCGTCTCCGTCCATCTCGAGCCGATGGACCTCGTTCCGGTGGTCACCGACGCGCTGGAGGCCGTCGCACCGGCCGCGCGGACGAACGGGGTGACGTTGCACGCCGACCTCCCCGCCACCGTGCTCCTCGACGGTGACCCCCACCGGCTGCGGCAGATCGCCGACAACCTCGTGACCAACGCGGTGAAGTACAGCCCGGACGGCGGCAACGTCTACGCCCGGCTGACCAGCGAGGCGGGGGTGGCCGAGTTCACCGTGCGGGACGAGGGCATCGGCATCCCCGCCGAGGAGCTGCACCAGCTGTTCCGCCGCTTCTACCGGGCCAGCACCGCGCGCTACCGCGGCATCCCGGGCACCGGCCTGGGGTTGAGCATCACCCGGGCGCTGACCGAGGCGCACGGCGGGACGATCAGCGTCACCGCACCGCCGTCCGGCGGAACCACGGTGGTCGTGCGCCTCCCCACCGGCGACCGCGGCCGGGCAGCCTGCGAGGTCTGAGCCGGGGCCCCCGGAGCCGCGCGGACGCGCGCGGTGCATGCTCGATCCATGGGTTCACCGATGGCCGCGCTCGGCGTCGCGGCGACGTTCGTGTGGTTCGGCATGGTGCTGGCGATCTCGTTCCTGGAGGCGCCACTGAAGTTCCGTGCGCCCGGCGTCACGCTCCCGATCGGACTGGCCATCGGGCGGCTGGTCTTCCGCGCGTTGAACGTCGCCGAGCTGGTCCTGGGTGCGGCGGTGCTGGCCGCGGTCGGTACCGCGGCGGAGTACGACACGGTCGCCACGATCGCGTCGCTGGGCGCGCTGGGAGCGCTCGCCGGCCAGCTGGCGGTCGTTCGGCCGCGGCTGCACCGGCGCACCGCCCGGGTACTGGCCGGGAACACCGACGGACCGCGCTCCCGGCCCCACCTGGAGTACGTCGCGCTGGAGGTCGTGAAGGCGATCGCCCTGCTCGTCGCCGGGATCGCGCTGCTCACCGCCTGATCCGTGGTGACGGTCGACCGGGGCCGAGCCCTCTCGACTAATACCGAACACCGTTCAGAACGGGTCACGGTCGGTTAGCGTGCGGTCGAACCGAACAGCCGACGTCCAGCGGCGGACGTCCACTGCCGACGGAGGCACGCGAATGACCGGAGCTCGAACCGACCGGCTGGTGGGCGCGGCCGCGCTGCTGCACGGGGTAGCGGCCGCGGTCAACACCGCGAACGCGTTACGGCCGGTAGCCAGGCGGGGACCGCTCGCCATCCCCTCGTTCGCCGCCGGTGCGCTGACCAGCGAGCTGACCCGGGCCGCCGCGGCCACCACGATCACGCCGGCGCTGCTGGCGCTCGCCGCAGGCGGAGCGCGTTCCCGGACCGGCCGGGTCGGGCTCGCGCTCTCCGCCGCCGCGGCCGCGGGGCTCGTCCGGGTCGCCGCCGAGTCGGGGCCGACCGAGGAGATCCTCGACCGCGCGCTGACCGAGGCGCTCGGCCCGGACTACCGCAGCGCGGTGCGGCACCCGAAGTGGCCGGAGCCGGATGCTCCGCTGAGCCCGCGGCCGGGCGTCCTCCGAATGCTCCAGGTCCGGAAGCGGTACGCCCACGACGCGGACATCCCCTACGGGCCGGCCGGTCTCCGCAACCACCTCGACATCTGGCGCCGCACCGACCTGCCCGCGGGCTCGGCCGCGCCGGTGCTGGTGCAGGTGCACGGCGGCGCGTGGACGCTCGGCAGCAAGCAGGAACAGGCGCTGCCGCTGCTCAGCCACCTGACCGAGCGCGGCTGGGTGTGCGTCGCGGTGAACTACCGGCTCGGTCCCCGGTCCACCTGGCCGGAGATGATCATCGACGTCAAGCGCGCGATGGCGTGGGTCAAGGAGCACATCGCCGAGTACGGCGGTGACCCGGAGTTCGTCGCGATCACCGGCGGCTCGGCCGGTGGGCACCTCACCGCGCTGCACGCGCTGACCGCGCCCGACCGGCGCTGGCAGCCCGGTTTCGAGGACGTCGACACGACCGTCGCGGCGGCGGTGCCGTTCTACGGCGTCTACAACTGGGCCGACGAGCGGGACACCGGTCTGCTGCGCCTGCTCGAGCGGCGCGTGGTCAAAGCGACGTTCGCCGAGGCGCCGCAGATCTTCCGCGAGGCCTCTCCGCAGTTCTCGATCCGGCCCGACGCTCCCCCGATGTTCGCGCTGCACGGCCGCAACGACTCGCTGGTGCCGGTCGAGTCCGCACGCAGGTTCGCCCGGGACCTGCGCGCGACGTCGACGTCGCCGGTGGCGTACGCCGAGTTCCCCGGCGCGCAGCACGCGTTCGAGCTGTTCAGCTCGGTGCGGGCGCACGCCTGCGCGGAGGCGGTCGAGCGGTTCCTCGGCGTCGTCTACGGCCGTCACCGCGCCGACGAGGACGCGGCGTTCCGGGGCGTGGCCCGCTGACCCAGGCGATCTGCCGGTTGTCCGGGCGCGCGGCCGGCCGCGCCCGACCGGCCGCGGGGCCGGTCAGGGCACGGTCGGCACCGCACCGGTGAGCAGGGTCTGCACGTCGACGGTGAGCTCTCGCCGCCACGCCGTGTGATCCACCAGGTCCGGCCCGAAGACGGCGTCCAGCCGTAGGAGCGCGTCGACCACGCCGTCCGCGTCGGTCCGGCCCCGGACGTCGCCGAGGGTCGCGGCGAGCGGATCGTCCAGTGGCAGCGCGCGACCCTTGACGTCCCGGCCGCGCGCCACGTACGCCATCCACGCGGCGACTCCGAGCGTCGCGTACCGCGGGTGCCGCCCGGCCGCCAGCGACTCGGACACCGCGGAGAGCAGCCGCTGCGGCAGCTTCTGCGTCCCGTCCATCGCGACCTGGACGCAGGTGTGCCGCAGCGCCGGGTCGGCGAAGCGGGCGAGCACCTGGTGGCCGTACCCGCCCAGGTCGACGCCGTCCGGCGGCTCCACGGTCGGGATCAGGTCCTGCCGGATCATCGCCTCGGCGATCGCCCGGAGTTCGTCGTCGCGGACCGCCTCGGCGATCGTGCGGTGACCGCGCAGCGCACCCAGGTAGGCCAGCGTGGAGTGGACGCCGTTGAGCAGCCGCAGCTTCATCACCTCGAACGGGCCCACGTCGTCCGTGAGCTGCACACCAGCGCGCTCCCAGCACGGGCGGGCGCCCGCGAACCGGTCTTCGACCACCCACTGGGAGAACGGCTCGGCCACCACCAGACCGGCGTCGTACCGGCCGCTGAGCGCCGCGGCGTCCCGCCGGTCGTCGTCGGTGGTGGTCGGCACGATCCGGTCGACCATCGAGCTCGGGAACGTCACCGAGGCGCGGATCCACTCCGCCAGCGGCCCGCCCTCGGCGCCCGGCAGCGCGTCGCAGAAGTCGTGCACGAGCCGCTGCACCGCCGTGCCGTTGGACGGCAGGTTGTCGCAGCACACCACGGTGAGCGGCCCCGCGTCCGCGTGGGCCCGGCGCGCCAATCCACGGACCAGCCGGCCGATCACCGTGACCGGCGGACGTCCGGCCAGGTCGGCCCCTCCTGCGAGGTCGGCACGGACCTCCGGATCGCGGGTGTCCAGGCCGCCTCCGGCGGCCCGGCGGTAACCCTTCTCGGTGACGGTCGCGGTCACCACTGCGATCCGGGGGTCGGCGAGCCGGTCGAGCAGCGCCTCGGTCTGCGCCCCGCCGTCGAGTACTTCCCGGACGACGCCGACGATCCGCAGCGTCGCGCGTCCGTCGCCCCGGGTGAGCACACCGTAGACGCCGTCCTGGGCCGCCAGCCGGTCGTGGACGTCCGCCGAGCGCTGGGTGACGCCGCAGATGCCCCACTCCGCGCCGCCGGCGGCCAGCATCGCGTCCTCGGTGTAGACCGCCTGATGGGCGCGGGAGAACGCGCCCAGTCCGAGGTGGACGATGCCGACCGAACAGTCGACGGTCCGGGCGGCCGGTACGGACAGCCGGTCGCCTGCCCGGAGCTCGTCCAGCGCGGCCCGGTCCAGCCTCGGGAGCGTCACAGGACCGCTCCGACCTGCCACGGCACCAGCTCTTCACCGCCGACGCCGAGCTGCTCGCTGACCGACCGCTCGCCGGAGGCCACCGCGATCAGCCGCCGGTAGATCTCCGCACCGACCTCGGTCAGCGGCCGGCCGCTCTCCACGACACCGGAGCAGTCCAGGTCGATGTCGCCGCTCATCCGCCGGGCCAGGTCGGAGTTGCTGGCCAGCTTCACGGTCGGCACCGGCCGCGATCCGAACGCCGAGCCGCGGCCGGTGGTGAACGCGATCAGGTGGGCGCCGCCGGCGATCATCCCGGTCGCCGACACCGGGTCGTAGCCGGGAGTGTCCATGAAGACCAGGCCGGATCGGCTCGGCGCGGCCGCGTAATCGATCACCTCGGCCAGCGGGCTGGAGCCGCCCTTCGCGACCGCGCCCATCGACTTCTCCAGGATCGTCGTGATGCCGCCGGCCTTGTTGCCGGGCGACGGGTTGCCGTCCAGCGTCGTCCCCTGGCTCGCGGTGTACCGCTCCCACCAGGCGATCCGATCGAGGAGCCGGGCCCGGACGCCGTCGTCGACCGCGCGGGCTGCGAGCATCTGCTCGGCGCCGTAGATCTCCGGGGTCTCGCCGAGGAGGCTGGTGCCCCCTAACCCGACCAGGTAGTCGCTGGCGACGCCGAGCGCCGGGTTCGCGGTCAGCGCCGACCACGCGTCGGAGCCACCGCACTGCAGCCCGAGCACCAGGTGCTCGACGCCGACCGGCGTCCGGGTGGTGCCGCGCAGCCGGTCGGCCGTCGCGCGCACCAGCTCGATTCCCCGGTCGACCGCCGCCGCTGTGCCGCCGGCGTCCTGGATCGTGTAGGAGGTGACCGGCACGTCGATCTCGTCGACCAGTCCGGCGACCTCGTTGACCTCGCACCCCAGCCCGACGACGACCACGCCGCCGATGTTGGGGTGGCGCGCGTAGCCGGTGAGCGTCCGGCGCAGCACGTCCCAGCCGGGGCCACTGTCGGCCATTCCGCATCCGGTGCCGTGGGTGAGCGCGACGACGCCGTCGACTTCCTCCGGGTGGAGCGCGGCGATCTCGTCCTCGGTGCGGCGCACGATGAGCTTGGCGACCGTCGCCGAGCAGTTCACGGTGGTCAGCACCGCGACGTAGTTGCGGGTGGCGATCCGTCCGTCCGGACGGACGATGCCGGCGAACGTCCGCGGAAGATCGGCGGGCACCGGCGGCGGCGCCACCGGCTCGCCACCGGAGGCCCCGGAGCCGTGCGGTGGCATGCCGACGTTGTGCGTGTGCACGTGCTGCCCGGCAGCGATCGGCTGCGTGGCGACGCCGATCACGTGGCCGTACTTGTGCACCGGGGCGCCCGCGGGCAGGTCGCGCAGGGCGATCTTGTGTCCCCGGGGGACGTCGGCGGCGGCGACCAGACCGTCGGTGGCCGTTCCGGCGGGCAGGGCGTCCAGCGCGATCGCCACGTCGTCGTCGGCGTGCAGGCGGAGCAGGCGAGTGGGCATCGTGCACCTCCGTCAGGTAGTGCGGGACCGGTGCACGGCCGTCGAGGCCCGCACCACGAGTTCGGTGGGGAGCGGCTCGGGTTCGTCGCCGGGGTCGCGTTCCCCCGCGAGCAGGTCCAGGAGCCGGTCGACGGCGAGGCGCCCGGCCTCCCGCCGGGGGAAGCGCACGGTGGTCAGCGGCGGGTGCGCCATCTGCGCGATCTGGATGTCGTCGAAGCCGACGACGGACAGCTCCGCGGGGATCCGGACGCCGTAGCCGTGCAGGCGGTGCAGCAGCCCGATCGTGATCGCGTCGTTGTACGCGACGACGGCCGACACGTCTGCCCGCAGGACCGCGTCGGCCACGCCACGTCCGCCGTCGAACGTCGGTGCCACCGTTCCCACCTCGACGAGATCGACGCCGAGCGCCGCGGCCGCACGCCGGGCCCCGTCGGACCGCTCGCGGGCGGAGTGGCTGGTGGCGGGTCCGGCGACGAGCCCGATCCGCCGGTGTCCCAGCGCGTGCAGATGCTCGACGGCCTGGCGCGCGCCGCCGGCGTTGTCGACGGCCACCGACGCCAGGCCCGGTTCGCTGCGGTTGACCAGCACCACGGCGGAGCCGCTCACCGCGTCCGCGAGGTCGTCGACGGGAAGCCGGGCGCCACAGAGCACCAGGCCGTCGACCTGCGGGGCGAGGGTGGCGATCAAGTCGCGCTCGGCGTCCGGGTCGTCGCCGGTGTCGGCCAGGAGCGTCGTCAGCGCGCGCTGGTGCGCCCGCGCTTGGATCCCGGCGACGACGTCGGGGAAGAACGGGTTGGTCAGGTCCGGCACGATCACGCCGAGGTTGCCCGTCCGGCCGGTGATCAGGCTGCGCGCGGCGCGGTTGGGCCGGTAGCCGAGCCGGCGGGCGGTGTCGAGGATGCGCGCCCGGGTGCGCTCGTCGACGCGCTCGGGCTGGGTCAGCGCGCGGGACACCGTCGAGGTGGACACCTCTGCGGCTCGGGCGACGTCCGCCAACGTGACCGCCATCCGCGTCTGCTCCCGTCGTCGGCTCTGCAATCCTTTGCACGCTACCTCGCACGAGCATCGCGCGACAGTTCTTGCGGTCGGGCGATCGCGCATGCAATCGTTCCCACGGACCGACCGCGGAGGGAGATCCCGATGGATCGACTCGAGCTGCATCCCGACCGCGCACTGCCGGCGGAGCCCGGCGTCCGGGCGATCGCCCGGCGCCTGTACCGGCGCACCGCCGACCTGCCGCTGGTCTGCATGCACGGACACGTCGACGCCGCGGTACTGGCGGCCGACGCCCCGTTCGGCGACCCGGCCCAGTTGCTGGTCGTCCCGGACCATTACGTGACACGGATGCTGATGTCCCAGGGCATCCCCGCGGCTCGGATCGGCATACCGTCCGCCGATCCGGATGCTCCGGTCGAGACCGATCCGCGGGCGATCTGGCGGCTGTTCTGCGAGAACTGGCACCTCTACCGGGGCACCCCGTCGCGCTACTGGCTGGAGCACGAGCTCGTCGAGGTCTTCGGCGTGGACGAGAAGCCCGCGGCCACCAGCGCCGATCGGCTGTACGACCGGATCGCCACGGCGCTCGCGCAGCGCGAGTACCGGCCGCTCGCGCTGCTCGACCGATTCGGCATCGAGCTGCTCGCGACCACCGACCCTGCCACCTCGGACCTCGCCGCGCACGAGAAGCTGGCCGCCGCCGGCTACCGCGGCCGCATCATTCCGACGTTCCGGCCGGACGCCGTCGTCCGCCCCGACCGTCCCGGCTGGCGGGCCGATGTAGAGCTGCTGGGGCGCCTCGCCGACGTCGACACCTCCGGCTACGTCGGCTACCTCGAGGCGCTGCGCCGCCGCCGACGTGCCTTCGTAGACGCCGGGGCGCTCGCCACCGACCACGGCCACGACACCGCCGACACCCAGCCGCTCTCCGACGACGAGGCGGAGTCGATCTACCGCGCCGGCCGGGACGGCCGGGCGACCCCAGCCCAGGGACGCGCGTTCGCCGCCCACCTGCTCTTCGAGTCCGCACGGATGTCCTGCGCGGACGGCCTGGTGATGCAGCTGCACCCCGGCGTGCTGCGCGATCACTCGGACGCGATCGCGGCGGCGCACGGGCCCGACCGCGGCTTCGACATCCCGGTCGCCGCCGAGTTCACGCGCGCGCTCCGGCCGCTGCTGCAGGCCTTCGGCCACGACCCGGGGTTGCGGCTGATCCTCTTCACGGTCGACGAGACCGTCTACTCCCGGGAGCTGGCACCGCTGGCCGGCGCCTATCCGTCGGTGCGGCTCGGCGCGCCCTGGTGGTTCCTCGACTCACCGGACGGCATGCGGCGCTTCCGGGACGCAGCCACCGAGACCGCCGGCTTCGCCAACACGTCCGGCTTCGTGGACGACACGCGGGCGTTCGCCTCGATCCCGGCGCGGCACGACCTGGCCCGCCGGATCGACGCCGGGTACCTCGCCCGAGTGGTCGCCGAGCACCGCCTCGACGAGGAGGAAGCGGCGGAGACCGCGGTGGACCTCGCCTACCACCTCCCCCGCACCGCCTACCGCCGCCGCTGATCTCGCCGACCACCGCTTACCGTCGCCGCCGGCGCGGGAGGCTCGCCGGCAGTCTCGGGTTCAGCCAGTGGCTGCACGCCGCCATCGTCGCCCGCAGCAACGCCGGTACCTCCACGACCGCCCGGGAGAACCCCGCTGCCAACTTCAGGCTGGACTTAAATAAGTGTGGACTGAAATAGTTGCCGGGGAGGCGATCCGCGAGCCACCCACGGGAGAGGGGACGCTGCAGTGACCGAGACGACGGTGGCCCAGGTGATGGCCGAGCTGGCTGCACTCGAGGACCCGAAGATCCGCGAGGTCAACGCGCGGCACGGGGACGATCACGGCGTGAACCTCAGCGCGCTACGCGCCGTCGCGAAGCGGCTGAAGACGCAGCAGGACCTCGCGCGCGAGCTGTGGACGACGTCCGACACCGCGGCGCGACTGCTGGCGCTCCTGATCTGCCGCCCGAAGGCGTTCGACCGGAACGAGTTGGACGCCATGCTGCGCGAGGCCCGCACTCCGAAGGTGCACGACTGGCTCGTGAACTACGTCGTGAAGAAGAGCCCGCACTCCGAAGAGCTGCGCGTGGCCTGGTTCGCCGACCCGGACCCCGTCGTCGCGAGCGCCGGCTGGTCGCTGACCACCGAGCGCGTCGTCAAGAAGCCCGAGGGCCTCGACCTCGCTGGGCTGCTCGACGTCATCGAGGCGCAGATGAAAGGCGCCCCGGACCGCCTGCAGTGGGCGATGAACAACTGCCTGGCTCAGATCGGGATCGACCACCCCGAGCACCGCGCACGCGCCCTGGAGATCGGTGAGCGCCTGGAGGTGCTCAAGGACTACCCGACTCCCCCGAACTGCACGTCGCCGTTCGCCCCTATCTGGATCACCGAGATGGTGCGCCGCCAGCAGGCCAGCTAGGAGGCTCCCCGCGGGAGACGTGCGCGCGGCCGTGACATCTACGTGTGGTGTGGGCGAGCGCCCACACCACACTTACGTGTCATGCGGTTCGCGGGCCAGCAGGGTGAGGAAGCGGTCGACGGCGGTGGTGGCGAAGGCGCGGAGTGCGGCGTCCGGGGGCGGGACCTCGCCGAGCAGCACGCGGATCTGCAGGTCACGGACGGTCAGTCCGTAGAGGAGCTGGAAGGCCTCCCCGGGGTCGGGGACGCGTAGAAGTCTGCGGGCGGACAGGTCCGCCAGGTAGGCCTCGACCAGAGGACCGGTGGTGTGGCGACCGTGGCGCAGCAGCAGGGCCGCCAGGTCGGTGGAGCCCATGGCGGCGCGGTTGAGCGCCACCGAAACCTCGCCGAGCAGGAGCCGGAGCAGGTTCTCGGCGAGCGCGGTGAGGGTCGCGCGCGGATCGGCGGGAGAGCCGAGCGCCGCGGCGACCGCTGCGTTGGTCTGCTCGGCCTGCCGCTCGATCAACGCGGCCAGCAGTCCGTGCCGGTTGCCGAACCAGCTGTAGAGGCTCTCCTTGGACGAGCCGGCGCGAGCCGCGACCGCCTGCATCGTCAGGCCCTCCACCCCACTCTCGAGGAGCTCGGCGAGCGCGGCGTCCAGGGCGGCCTGGCGGCGGGCGGCCTGTTCGCCGGCCCGCGGCCGACCGCGGCGGGGTGGTGCGGTCATCGGTGTTCTCCTCGGGCCTCGCCTTTATTCGAACCGTCGGGTACGGTTTTAAACGTACTCGCTGGTTCGATTCTAGCGACTCCCCCGGAAAGGCACCTCCATGACGCTCACCGCCCCCGCCGTCCCCGTCGCACAGCCCGCCACACCGGGGAGGGCCCGCCGACTGGCCCGCGGCTGGTCGCTGATCGCGGCGACCTTGACCACCGGGCTGATCGCCGGGTTCTTCTACGCCTACGCCAGCTCGGTCATGGTGGGCCTGGCACGCGTCGACGACCGCACGTTCATCAGCTCCATGCAGTGGATCAACGCGACGGTCCGGAACTGGTGGTTCGCGCCGAGCTTCTTCGGTGCCCTCGCGCTGACCGCCGTCGCCGCGGCCCTGCACCTCCGCCGGGACGCACGGCCGGTGCTGCCCTGGATCCTCGGCGCGTTCCTGCTCTACGGCGCCGCCTTCGCGATGACGATGGGCATCAACGTGCCGCTCAACGACGAGCTCGCCGCCGCCGGCGACCCCACCGCGATCGCCGACCCAGCCGCGATCCGCGCCGCCTACGAGGACCGCTGGAACACCTGGAACGTCATCCGCACGGTCGCGTCGCTGGGAGCACTGGCCTGCCTGGTCCGCGCACTGATCCTGCACGGTCGTCGCACCGCTGCCTGAAGACTCGCCGCCGGGGCGACCCGATCCCGTCCTACTCGGACGGGATCGCCCGGGTCGCTTGGACCGCCCGCCGCAGCCGGCCGTCAGCCGCCAGCTCCCCGAACATGTAGATCTCCGAGGTGACGGTGCCACCCTTGCGCATCTCCGCGACCAGCCGGTACCGGGCGGCGACGTGGTCACCGTCCACGAGCGCCTGCTCCACCTCGACCCGGAGCCCGGCGGCCCGCTTCCGGGCCGGGCGGACGTGGTCCAGCAGGCGCTGGCGGTCCAGCAGCACACCGTCGTTGACCAGCTCGAAGTCCGGGGTGTGGTAGCGGTCCAGCACGGTCGCCGGGTCCTCGTCGCCCAACCCTGCCTCGTGGGGATAGCGGGTCAGATAGCCGGTCAGATCGGTACGGGGCGTCACAGGGCCTCCCGGGATCCAGTTATCTTTGACAGCGTGTCCACGATAAGGCCGGTGCGATAAGTTGGACAAGGTGTCAGAGATAACCGGTGATCGTCGGCGCCGCCGACGTTCCGACGCCGAGCGCAGCGCCGCCGCGGTGCTCGACGCCGCCGTCGAGGTGCTCGGGCGGCACCCGGACGCGAAGGTGGAACAGGTCGCCGCCGCGGCCCGCGTCACGCGCCAGACGGTCTACGCCCACTACCCGTCCCGGCCTCAGCTGGTGGCCGCGGTCATCGAGCGCATCACCGGCGAAGCCGTCGCCGCCCTCGACGCGGCGACCGAGGACGGAGCCACCGAGGACGGCGGCACCAAGGACGGCGCCACCGTCACCGAGGCGCTGCTGCGCTGGCTCGACGTCACTTGGCGGCTGTTCGACCGCTACCCGCTCCTCCGGCACCCGTCGGCGACCGCCGTCGAGCAGGCGGAGTCCGACCGCCAGCACGCCCCGATCGCCGAACGTCTGGTACGGCTGATCCGGCGTGGCCAGGCCGCCGGCGAGTTCGACGACACGCTCAGCCCGACCTGGCTGGTCTCCGCGACGATCGCGCTCGGCCACGCAGCCGGGAACGAGGCCGCCGCGGGCCGCCTGGCCACGCCGCAGGCAGCGGCGGCGCTGCGCCGCAGCATCCTGCGTCTCTACGGCGCCCGCGAGCCCTGACCCGGTGACGCTGCCCCGCGGCGCCGACCCGCGATCGTTACTCCGGCTTGAGCGGCAGCGCTTCCTCGAACGTCGCCCGCATGGTCTCGGTCCACGTGCTGAGCACGACCGGCGCACCCGGCAGGCCGAGGCCGGCGAGCTCGCGCCCGACCGGGTGCGAGCCGAGCGTCAGCTCGACACCGTCGCCGCCGAAGACGATCTGCGAACCCTCCCCACCCTGGGTGAAGGAGGTGGCGTGCGGTACGCCGTCGATCAGGGAGTACGCGATCATCGGCGCCGGCGGCATCTCGTCGGCGCCGCCGCGCGGGAGGCGCAGGGTGAGGGCCAGTTCGCCGTCCATCCGGAGCGTCCAGGTGCTCGACGTCGCCGTGTTCTCGACGTCGATCCGCTCGACGGTCTTGGGGAAGCCCCAGATCTTCTGCCCGGCTTCGCAGGTGAAGGACTGGTCGACGGGCAGCCGGGTGATGAACGTGCCGTCCTCCCCACCGGAGCGGGGCCGGACGAACAGGGTCAGCCCGACCTCGTGGTAGGCCCCGAGATCGTTGTCCCGGTAGTCCACGAGCACGACCGCGAGGTGGGCCTTGCCCGGTGACGTCTCGACGATCTCGAACGCGTCGGTCGGCAGCAGCGCCGCCGCTCCCGCAGCGTCCACCTCGAAGAGCACCGTGCCGGCGGACGCGTCCCGGACCTGCACGGGCATCGTCACGGTCTGGCCGGCAATGTCGTAGGTCGTCATGCTGACTCCTTCGGCAGATTGGAACACGTTCTACCGGACCCGCCGCGATCGTGTGGCCGGTTCGGACAAGGCACCCGGCGACGAGTGGTTAGCGTGCCCCATGAGAACCAGTGGGACGCCCAGCGGAACGACGGTGCGGGTGGCGACCTGGAACCTGTGGTGGCGGTTCGGCGACTGGGAGGCCCGGCACCGGGCGATCGGGGCGGTACTGGCCGATCTGCGGGCGGACATCGTCGGACTGCAGGAGGTCTGGGCGGAGCCGGGCCGCAACCAGGCCGAAGCGCTCGCCGCCGACCTCGGTCTGCACTGGACGTTCGTCGCCTCGCCCGCGCCGGGCCGCTGGCATCGCCGGCTCGGGGACGACCGCGTCGCCGTCGGCAACGCCGTGCTCAGCCGCTGGCCGATCGTGGAGTCCGCACACCAGGTGCTACCGGCGGGTGACGCCCCGGCCGACGGACGCACGGTGCTGCACGCCCGGATCGACGCCCCCGGCGGCCCGGTGCCGTTCTTCACCACTCAGCTCAACTCGGCCCCGGCGCAGTCGGCCGTCCGCTGCGCGCAGGTCGCGGCGATCGCACGGTTCGTGGCGGCGCGCACCGAGCAGAGCCACCCCCCGGTGGTCACCGGTGACCTCAACGCCGAGCCCGACTCCGACGAAGTGCGCCTGCTGGGGGGACACAAGACCGCGCCGACCGTACCGGGGCTGGTCCTGATCGACGCCTGGCGCTACGCCGATCCGGCCGCGACCGGCTGGACGTGGGACCGCGGGAACCCGCACGTCGCGGCGAGCCTGGAGCCCAGCGCCCGCATCGACTACGTCCTGGTCGGCGCTCCCTCGGCCGACGGACGGGGCAGCGTGGCGTCGGCGGCGGTGTTCGGCGACCGGCTGGAGGGCGGCGTGTGGCCGTCCGACCACGCGGGTGTGCTCGCCGAGCTCCGCGCCTGACGTCGGAGCGGCGTGGGTCCGCGGGCTCAGCTCAGGGCCCGCCGGATGCGATCCGCGGCGGCGTCCAGCTCGTGCCGCTCACGGACGCGCCACTCCGCGTCGATCCGGAAGCCGTCCCCCGGGAACCGCGGGACGACGTGCAGGTGCACGTGGAAGACCTCCTGGAACGCGGCCTCACCGTCGGCGAGGAAGAGGTTGACGCCCTCGCACCGGATGCCCGAGCGGCGTAGTGCCCGCGCCAGCCGCTGCGCCGTGACCCACATCCTCGTGCCGAGTTCCTCCGGCAGGTCTTCCAGCCCGACGGCGTGCATCCGCGGGATGACGAGCAGGTGGCCGGGGGTCACCGGGCGCAGGTCCATGAACGCCGTCACGTGCTCGTCGGCGTGGACGACGCTCGCCGGGCTCTCTCCCGCCACGATCGCGCAGAAGACGCAGCTGTTCGCCGGTGCCTCCTCGACCTCGAGCTTCTCCGTCTCGGTGTTGGGCATGGCGTTCTCCGATCGGTTCGGGTACCACCGACGTTAGCGACGGCCGCTCGGGCTGCGCAGTCCTGGCGCGGGGCGATAACCCCGACGGCGGACGACGGCCGCGGCTAACGGGAGCAGCACCCGCCGCTGCAGGACGACCGGAACACCGGCGGCGAACGTCACCGACCCCGTCTCGGCGAGCATGAGCAGCAGGTGCGGCAGCGGGAGTTCCTGCTGACCGTTGACCTCGCCGTCCCGGATGGCTCGGCCGAGCGTCCGGCCGTAGGAGAGCAGCGCGACCGGCCCCGGAGAGAAGAGCGACCGTACGGTGATCGGCTGATCGCCGTCGTTGTACGGGTCGGTGTGCCGCACGCCGGGCCCGATCACCAGCTTCTCGCCCGCGCGGAGCACGCCGCCGCGCCCTGCGCGGCGATAGCGCGCCCCGGCGCCGTCCAGCAGCAACGAATGCTGCGCCACGCCCGGGTGCACATGGGCCGGTGCCTTGCCGGTGTGCGGAGGGAGCACGCGGGTGTAGCCCAGATACTGCCGGCCGCCGGCATAGAACCACGGATGGAGCTCCAGCCGCGCCCCGCTGTCCCGGTCGGTGAAGAACTCGTAGACCGGCAGGCCCCCGTCGAGCCGGTTCATTCCGACTCCGGCGCGGGCGCCGCGTCCAACTCCGGCGCCGGGACGTCCGACCGGCGCGCGTGCCGGATCGTCTTGTGCGGGAAGTGCTCCTGGACGTAGTGCTCGGCGTCGGACTCCGGCTCGACGTAGACGTACTCCGGCTTCTCCTGCAGCGGGACGAGGAACTCGCGCTCGTGCTGCTCCTGGTCGGCGAGGAACGGCCCGATCACGTCCGTACCGGCCGGGCACACCGCGACGCAGTACCCGGAGCGGTACTGCGGGCTGAACGACAGGCTCTGCCACCGCGAGATCGTCTCGCCGGGGGTCACCCGGCGGCGGTAGTCGGCCGCGTCCCTGCTGTCCGCGATGTCCTCCACCCAGCCCGCGAAGCTGGAGAGATCGTGGTTGTTGTTGTGCGTCGAGCAGGCGTCGACGTCGAAGCTGCCGTCGGCGTGGATCGCGCCCACCGGGCAGGCGACGACGCACAGGTTGCAGCCGACGCAGGGGTTCCACCCGAGCGGCCGGGAGTACTCGGTGACCGGCGCGTCGAGCAGGATCGTGCCGAGGACGAGGAAGTTGCCGAAGCGCGGGTGGATGAGGTTGCGGTGCACGCCGAGGTGGCCGAGCCCGGCGGCGACCGCGACCAGCTTGTGGGAGACCACCCAGCTCCGGCCGGGATAGCGCTGCACCTCCATCGGGAAGCCGGTCGCCGGGTAGAGGGCGCGTACGCCTCGGCGCTGCAGCTCCAGGCAGATGTGCCGGGCGGCCTCGTGGAGGATTTCCGAGGTGGTGGCGACGTCCCGGTTACCGACGCTGACCGACCGGCTGCGCAGGTTGTCGCGGCTCGTGCGCACACACAGCGCGATCAGCGATCGGGTACCGGGCATCGCCTCCAGCACGTAGTCGCGCTCGCCCTCGAGTCCGGGCGTGTCCAGGGCCACGAACCCCACGTCGTCGGCGCCCGCGGCCGTGCACAGCTCCCGCAGCCAGGCCGCGTCGAGCGTTCCCGGGTCTTCGGCTTTGCGCGCCCGCACCGTGATCGCGGTCGGATGGGCGCGCACCCCTCCGGACCGGTCGACCGGCACGTGGAACGCGGGCCAGTTCCGGTTGGGGGCGCTCATCTCGGCTGCGGTGCCGCGTCGATGCCGTCCGGCGGCTGAATACCGCTCTCCACGTACCGGACGACCTTGTGCGGGAAGCGTTTCCGGGCGTGCGCCTCGGCGCTGGATCCCTCGGTGACGTACACGTACTCCGGCTTCTCCTGCAGCGGCCGGACGACGTCCCGCAGGTGTTGCCGACGGTCGGCGAGGAACGGGCCGATGACGTCCTCGCCGGCCGGGCAGACCGAGACGCAGTAGCCCGACCGGTACTGGCGGTGCCACTTCCCGACGGTCTCGCCCTGCGTCACCCGCTCCCGGTAGTCCTCGACGTCCGCGCTGTCCGCGATGTCCTCGACCCAGTCGGCGAAGTTGTTCACGAACTGGCTGTAGGTGTGGGTGTAGCAGGCGCCGAAGTCGAAGCTGCCGTCGTTGTGGATCGCGCCGACCGGGCACGCCGTCACGCACAGGTTGCAGCCCAGGCACGGGTTCCACTCCAGCGGCCGGGAGTACGGGGTGATCACGGCCTCGGTGAGCACCGCGCCGAGCCCGATGAAGCTGCCGAACTTCGGATGGATGACGCAGCGGTGAATGCCCATGTGGCCGAGCCCGGCGGCGACCGCGACCGGCTTGTACGACACCGCCCAGCCGCGCGACGGCAGCCGGTGCGACTCCACCGGGAACGTCACCGACGGGTACAGCGTGCGGTAGCCGCGGTCCTGCAGGGCGACGCTGATCCGGTGGCCGATCCGGTCGAGCACCGGGATCGCGGTGTCCATCTCGGTATTGACGTTGCTGGTGGCGCGGCTGCGGAAGTTCTCCCTGGCAAGCCGCACACAGACCGCGATCAACGAGCGGGTGCTCGGCAACGCCTCCAGCACGTAGTCCCGCTCGCCCTCGAGCCCAGGGGTGTCCAGGGCCACGAAACCGACGTCGTCGGCGCCCGCGGCGAGGCACACCTCGCGTAACCACGCAGCGTCCAGCGGTTCGGACGCATCCTGATCGTCCATCACTGACCATCCAAGTTTGACTGTCGTGGATGGCACGACTGTAGTCCCGACCCACCACATCGAACAAGGGTTCTACGAAGAGGTGCCGTGCTCGGTCCAGAAGCGGATCCACTCCCGCTCGTGCGCCACACCGGCCTGCAGTACGCGCAGCATCCCCTCGGGGCCGGGCCCACCCCGCTCGATCAGGTCGAGGTACTCCGCCAGTTTCGCCCGGTGCACCTCGAGCTGCGCCTCGGCCAGCGGACCGCGGTCCGCGCCGAAGCAGAGCTGGAGGAGGCCGTGATCGCGTAACTCCATGAAGTCGGTGGTCGGTACCGCCAGCCAGGCGGCCAGCGCGTCGCGGCCGCGGTCGGTCAGCGAGTAGAACAGGCGACGCCGACCGGCGGTCTCCTGCCGACGTACCAGGTAACCCGCTCCCGCGAGCCGCTCGGGCTCGGCGTAGAGCTGGGCGTGCTGGACCACCCAGAAGTGGTTGACCGTGCGGGTGGCGAGGGTCTTCAGCTCGTACGGTGTCGACTCACCGGCGAAGTCGAGCAGCCCGAGGATGATGAACGACAGCGGCGTCAGGCGTATCTGCGCAGCACCGGGATCCACCGCAGCCGACTCGCTCAACCTCTCCGACCCTCCCGCACTACCCCGTCCGACCCGTCCGCTACCGGGGGACCGGAACAGCGGACGATCGCCGACCCGCCAGTGGGAGTCAACCACGGCGCCCGCAGTGCGCGACGGTCAGCCGACCAGCGCCCGCGTGCTGTCGCGGAGGACGACCTCACCCGGCACCGAGACCACGCGCTGCGCCGACGCCGGCTGCGGCGCCAGGGCGAGCTCCGCGGCGTCCCGGCCGAGCTGCCCGAGTGGGAGCCGCACGGTGGTCAACGACGGCGCGACGTCGCGCAGGGTCGGGATGTCGTCGAACCCCGCCACCGACAGGTCGTGCGGCACCGAGACCCCGCGCTCGCGCAGTGCCGCCATCGCCCCGACCGCCATCACGTCGTTCACCGCGAACACGCACGTGACGTCGAGCGGCGACGCCAGCAGTTCGACGGCGGCGCGGTAGCCGCCGTCCCGGGTGAACGGTCCGGTGAGTACACGCCGGACCGTGCCACCGGACTCGGCGACGCCCGCCCGGAACCCGGCCAGCCGGTCCCGCGCGGTCAGCAACGGCTCCGGGCCGGCCAGCACGGCGAAGCGCCGGTGCCCGAGCCCGGCGAGCGCGACCGCGAGCGCACGGGCGCCCGCCTCGTTCTCCGGCTCGACGGTGTCGGTGCCGAGGAGCGGCTGGCTGATGCAGGCGACCCGGCCACCGCCGGACCGGAACGCCTGGACCTCGCGGGCCAGCCGCCGGGTCTGGCCTGAGTTGCTGGTCCGGCTACCGGCCAGGATCACCGCCCGCGCGCGCTGCGCCCGGAGCAGGGCGAGGTGGTCCAGCTCGCGTTCGGCGCTGGACAGCGTCGACCCGAGCGAGACGATCAGGCCTCGCTCGTCGGCCGCGGCCATCACCCCGGCGGCGATCGTCGAGAAGTAGGGGTCGGCGATGTCGTGCACGACCAACCCGACCAGGCTGCTGGAGCCCCGCGCGACGGCCTGCGCGTGCAGGTTGGGGACGTAGTCCAGCTCGGCCGCGGCGGCGAGCACCCGGTGCCGCAGATCCGCGCCGACCGATCGTTCGCTGCCGTTGAGCACCCGGGAGGCGGTCGCCACCGAGACGCCTGCGAGGCGCGCGACCTCGGTCAGCGTCGCCGCCGGCTGGCTCGTCATGCCCGTCCTCCCCACCCGCTCACCGGACCCGCGATCCCGTCCGACGCCTCGGCCTCGGCCAGCGCCTTGATCTCGGACGGCGACCGGCGTCCGTCGGCGACGAGCACGCGCACCCGCCGGGCGAGCGCCTCCCCGGGTACCAGCGTCACCGGATCGGTGTACGCGAGCGCGGAGCCGACGCCCGGGTAGGCCGCCACCCGGACGAACCACGGATCGGCCGCGGTCGCGGCGTCCCCGGGAAGGAAGACCAGCGTATATCCGGACGAGGGTGAGCCGGCGTCGGCCGTCACGGCCAGCCACGGCGACGGACGGCCGTGCGTGCCCTCCTCGCCCTGCCCGTGCGCCGATCGGACCTCCAGCGCGGCGGCCGACGCGGGCAGGCGCCAGAAGAAGCCGCCGTACCCGGCGTCGGCGCGGCCGTTGGTGCCGGGGCTGCCGAGCTCGACCGGCTCCGATCCGGCCACCCGCAGCGCGAAGCCGACGTCGAGCACCCAGTGCCCGTCGCCGGGTGCGGCTCGTACGTCCCGCTCTTCGGTGAGGACGACGCGTCCGTCCCTGGCGATCCAGTCGTGCGCGGTGACCACGTGGTCGGGTTCGTCGACGAGGAAGTCCCGGTGCCGGACCGAGCCCCGGTCGTCGCGATCCTGGTACCCGTCCTCCCGGCGATAGGTGCGGCCACCCCAGATGTTCGTCCCCGCGACGTCCTGGATCGCCACCGAGCAGCCCAGGTGCCAGCGGTGGTCGACCGGAGCGGCGTCGGTGACCGGGGTGCCGCCGAGCGTCCGGACCGGATGCAGGTACGGGCGGGGGGCGACGTACGGCTCGAGCTCGGGACGGTGGACGTGCCGGGCCACTTCCCGCCCGCCCACGGACAGTGGCCGGTCCTCGCCGTCCCCGGCGGCTACCCGCCCGGACGGGCCCGTCACGCTGCCGCCCACGGGACCCCTTGCTCGCGGAACGTGCGCCGGGTCTCCGCGGCGGCCAGCACCGCGGCGTCCACGTCGACGACCTGCCGCCGGCTGTCCGGCCCCGTCCCGGACTCACGGATCCATCCCGGAGGTATCGCCACCGGGTCGGGTGCCCGGCGAACCGCGTCCAGGACCCGCATGAAGCCCCGGGTGGATGCCAGCGGCACCCGCAGCGGACGCCCGGGGTCGCGGAGGTGGGCGATCAGGTCGGTGAGCAGGTCGACCCGACCGTAGCGCTGCCGCTGCCCATCCACGTCCACGATGTCTTCGGTGTAGTACAGCGTCACGCGGCCGCGCGTGCCGTGCACGACCAGGTACGGCGTGCGGTGTTCCGCGGCGCAGAGCGTGACGGCCAGGGTGATCGGCACTCCCGATTCGGTGTGGATCCGGATCGCGGCGGTGTCGTCGGCCTCGATCGGGTACGCGTGGAACAGCTCGGGTTCGGCGTCGGCCACGGTTCCGTCGGCGATCGCCAGCGCGGTCGCGACGAGGTGCGCGAACGGGTTGGTGAGCGCGCCGTCCACCACCGGGACGTCACCCAGCCGGCGACGCCCGGCCCAGGACGCCCGGGCGTAGTAGGCCGCGGTCCGGATCCACGTCCCGGCTCCACCGATGCCCTGCACGGTGCCGATCCGGCCAGATGCGACGACCTCGCGCACCGCGTCCACCGCGGCCGAGCCGAGGCTCTGGAACCCGACCTGGCACGGAACGCGCGCCTCGTCGACCGCGGCGCACAACCGCTCGAACTCCGTGAACGTCGGCGCCGGTGGCTTCTCCAGCAGCACCGCACGCCCGGCCCGCACCGCGGTGAGCGCCAACTCGACGTGCGTGTGTATCGGCGTCGCGATCAGAACGACGTCCGGGTCGACCCTGTCGATCAGCTCCGCGAGCCGGGGCGCCCACGGCACCTCCGGGACCGGCACCGGATCACAGATCCCCACCAGCTCGGCGACGCCGAGACCGGCCAATCGCGACAGGTTCTCCCGATGCACCCGGCCGTGCCCGTGCGCCCCGGCCAGCACGACCCGCGCCGGCGCCGTCACGCGACCGCCTGCATCAGCGGACGACGCCGGGCGATCGCCACGGTCGCCAGCGCCAGCACACCCGGCACCAGGACGATCATCAGCGGCACGGTCCAGGCCAGTACCCCGGCCACCCCCACCGCGGCCAGCAGCAGCGCTCCGTCCGACGGGTACCGCAGCAAGCGCGCCACGGCGTCCCGCAGGGTCATCGACCAGGACGATCCGGGCTCCCACCGGGCCGCCGCCGCGAGCCCCACCAGCGCTACCGCGCCCAGGACCAGAGCGAGCACCGGAGCACCCGGCGCGCCGACGCCCAGCGCCACCACGTCCAGCACGAGGAGGAAGGGAATGCCGAGCACCCCGGGGTGCGACCGGAGCACCCCGGCGAACTCGCGCAGGTACCCACCGACGGTCACGGTCGCGTCGTCGTCGACCCGGGACGACAGCACCCGGCAGGCCGCGGTGAGCGCCGCGAACACCGTCACCACCGGCAGCGCGGCCAGGAACGTCAGCACCCCGACCAGGAGCACGTCGGCGAATAGTGTGAACCGAGGCCCGAACATGGGATCACCCCTTCAACCCGGACGTACTGACGCCCTCGACCAGGAACCGCTGGAACGCCAGGAAGAACAGTCCGATCGGCACCAGCGTGAGCACCGACATCGCGAACATCGGCCCGTACTGCGACGTCCCGGTCTGGTCGATGAACAGACGCAGCGCCAGCGGCAGCGTGTAGTTCTCCGGGCTGTTGAGGTAGAGCAGCTGGCTGAAGAAGTCGTTCCAGGTCCAGATGAACGTGAAGATCGTCGTGGTGATCAGCGCCGGCCGGATCAGCGGGAGCATCACGTACCAGAACGTGCGGATCGGCCCGCACCCGTCGATCCGGGCGGCCTCGTCCAGCTCGCCGGGGATTCCCCGCATGAACTGGACGATGAGGAACACGAAGAACGCGTCGGTCGCGAGGAACTTCGGCAGGATCAGCGGCCAGAACGTGTCGACCATGCCCATCTGCTGGAAGATCGCGTATTGCGGGATGATCACGACGTGGTGCGGCAGCATGATCGTGGCGATCATGAAACCGAACAGCGGGCCGGAGAGCCGGAACCGCAGCCGGGCGAACGCGAACGCCGCCAGCGAGCACGAGATCACGTTGCCGATCACCGCTCCACCGGCGACCACGACGGAGTTCGTCAGGAACCGCCAGAAGCTGGTGCCGCCGATGCCCGCCAGCGCGTCGGTGTAGTTCGACCACTCCCAGTTCTCCGGCAGCAGCGACAGGCTCGACGTCACCTCCTCCGGCGGCTTGAACGACGTCCCCAGGAGCCAGACGATCGGGTACAGCAGCAGCGCGAGCAGCGCCACACACGCCACGTGCCACCCCAGCCGCCGTGCGCGCCGAGGCACCGCCAACACCGTCATGACTTCCCCTTGTCATCGGTGTAGAAGACCCAGAGCCGCGCGGACCGGAAGATCACCGCCGTGACGATCGCGATCGCGATCAGCAGCACCCAGGCCATCGCGGACGCGTAACCCATCCGGAAGTCGGTGAAGCCGCGCTGGTAGAGGTAGAGCGTGTAGAACAGCGTCGCGTCCGACGGACCGCCGCGGCCGCCGCTCACCACGTAGGCGGGTGTGAACGCCTGGAACGCGTGGATCGTCTCCAGCACCAGGTTGAAGAAGATCACCGGGGAGAGCATCGGCAGCGTGATCGTGCGGAACGTCTGCCAGCGTCCGGCGCCGTCCACCGCGACCGCGTCGTACAGATCGGACGGGATCTGCTTGAGCCCGGCCAGGAAGATCACCATCGGCGCACCGAACTGCCAGGCGGCCAGGAAGATCAGCGTGAACAGCGCGTACTGCGGCTGGCCGACCCAACCGCCGGTCTCCCAGCCCAGGGCCGCCAGACCCCGCTCGAACGCGGCACCGTCGCCGAACAGCGTGCGCCATACCAGCGCGATGCTCACGCTCGCCCCGAGCAGCGACGGCGCGTAGAACGCCGACCGGTACAGCCCCTGACCCCGGCGGGTCCCGCGGCGATTGAGCAGCAGGGCCACCGCGAGCGCCAGGGCCAGCTTCAGCGGAACGGCGATCAGGACGTACTTGAGCGTGACCCACACCGAGGTGAGGAACCGGCCGTCCTCGGTGAACATCCGCCGATAGTTCTCCAGGCCCACCCAGGACGGGCTGGAGAACAGGTCGTAGTCGGTGAACGAGAGGTAGAGCGACGCGACCATCGGCCCGATCGTCAGCAGCAGCGCGCCGGCGATCCAGGGCGAGAGGAACAGGTACGCGATCCCGCCGCCGGGACGGCGTCGACGCACCGGCCGTTCCGCGCCGCCGGCGGGCGACGCGGAACGGACGGGGGTAGCGACCACCATCAGGCGGAGAGTTCCTGCTCGGCGCGGGTGAAGAACTCGTCGACCGCCTTGTCGACCGTCAGCTTGCCGAACGCGATCTCTTCGTTCATCTGCTGCCAGTAGTCCTTCAGCGCACTGTTGCCCTTCGGGGGCGCCGGCGGCGCGGGAACCAGGTCGGACTCGATGCTCTTCTCGTACTCGTAGACCGCCTTCTGCGCACCGGTCAGCGTCGCGCCGACCTTGTCACGGTTGGCGGTGTTCGGCGGCAGCCCACGGTCGACGCCGAGGATCGCGGCCGCTTCCGGGTCGTTGACCAGGAATTCGACGAGCTTGTCGGCGGCGCTCCGCACCTTCGTCTTCTCGGAGATCGAGAGGAACATCGACGGCTTGGCGTAGGCGCCGAGCTTGCCGGTGTCCGTCGGATACGGTGCGAGCCCCACCGGCTTGCCGAGCACCTCGTAGTAGGACGCGACCGTCGAGTCCCAGCTGTTCTCGGTGTACGAGAGCCGCTTGCCCATCGGCATGTTCTCGATCGAGCCGTCGATCGTGGCGGTGACCTTGGCCGGCGTCGACGCCTTCTGCTTGCGCAGGTTGTCGATCATCGTCAGGTACTTCTTCAAGTCGTCCTTGGTGAACCCGAGCTTGCCTTCCTCGGTGTAGAGCTGCGTGTCGCTCTGCAGGAGGTAGGTCTCGAACGACTCCCACTGCCAGCCCAGGTCGGTGAGGCCGCTGGCCTTGCCGCCGGAGCTCTGGGTCAGCTTCTTCCCGTTGTTGAGGTAGTCCTGCCAGGTCCAGCCCTTGGCCGGCGGCTTCACGCCCGCCTTCTGGTACGCGGCCGGGTCGTAGACCATGACGAACGTCGTCTGTCCCATCGGGACCGCGTAGAGCTTGTCCTCGACGACGCCGGACTCCTTGACCGAGTCGGCGACCTGGTCGGTGACGCCCTTGTCGAGTTCGGCGAGCACGTTGCGGTCGGCGTACTCGCGGAGGTAGGCGCGGTCCATCTGGAAGACGTCCGGCGCATTGCCGCCGGCGGTCTCGGTGGCGAGCTTCTCCCAATACGGCTTGAACGCCGAGTACGAGGTCTTGATCGTGATGTTCGGGTTCTTCTTCGTGAAGAGGTCGAGGGCTTCCTGCGTGCTCTTGGCCCGGTCGGCGCTTCCCCACCAGGAGAATCGCAGGGTCACCTTCGCGTCGGGGTCCTCGCTGGAGTCGCCGCCGCCGCCACCACACGCGGCGGTGGCGAGCAGTGCGCCGGCAGCGAGGGTCGCGAATAGAGCGCGTAACCGGGAGCCGGATCGGGCTGGGTTGATGACAGCCATGGGGGTGGTCGTCCCTTCCCGCGGGAGGTGCCCGCGACGAACGGGGAGGCGCGCTGGGATAGCCCGCCGTCGGTGCGGTCGGCGGGTCTGGGAAAGCGCTTGCCGACGGACCATAGGCCCGCCATCGCCCACTGTCAACGGTCCATTTCCCGAGGGTTTCGACGGTTGACAACCGGCGATCGGGCGGTCCACCGTGGAAAGCGATTTCCAGCAGCCCGGCACCGCAGCCGGCGCCGTTCCGCGCCCCCGCACTCAGTAGTGCGGAGCGGCCCCTGCGCCGGGCGCGGTTCTCCCCGCGGGCTCCGCCCGCCGCGGACGGAAGAGAGGCAGCATGCACCAACGCACGCTCGGCATCGCCATGAACGGCGTGACCGGCCGGATGGGATATCGCCAGCACCTGGTCCGGTCGATCCTGGCGATCCGGGACGAGGGGGGCGTCCTGTTGCCGGACGGCTCCCGTGTGCTCCCCGAGCCTCTCCTGGTGGGCCGCAACGAACAGAAGCTCCGGACGCTGGCCGAACGGCACGGCATCGAACGGTGGACGACCGACCTGTCCGAAGCCCTCGACTCGTGCGACGTCTACTTCGACGCCCAGGTCACCCAGGCCCGCGAGAAAGCGATCAAGGCCGCGCTCGCCGCGGGCAAACACGTCTACACCGAGAAGCCGCTCGCCGAGACCCTCGACGGCGCCCTGGACCTGACGCACCTCGCCGAGCAGGCCGGCGTCCGGCACGGTGTCGTGCAGGACAAGCTGTTCCTGCCCGGCCTGCTCAAGCTGCGCCGGTTACTCGACGCCGGGTTCTTCGGCCGGGTGCTCTCGGTCCGTGGCGAGTTCGGCTACTGGGTCTTCGAAGGCGACTGGCAGCCCGCCCAGCGTCCGAGTTGGAACTACCGGACCGAGGACGGCGGCGGCATCACGCTGGACATGTTCTGCCACTGGTCCTACCTGCTGGAGCAGCTGTTCGGGCCGGTCGAGGCGGTGACCGCCCGGATCGCCACCCACATCCCCACCCGCTGGGACTCCGACGGCGAGTACCGGGCGACCGCCGACGACGCCGCCTACGGCATCTTCGAGCTCGCCGGCGGCGTCATCGCGCAGATCAACTCCTCCTGGTGCACCCGGGTCAACCGCGACGAGCTGGTCGAGTTCCAGGTCGACGGCGTCGAGGGCAGCGCGGTAGCCGGTCTGCACCGCTGCCGGATCCAGCACCGCGCCGCCACTCCGATGCCGACCTGGGACCCGGACGCGCCGACCACCGAGCGCTTCCGCGACCAGTGGCAGGAGGTGCCCGACAACGGCGTGACCGAGAACGGTTTCAAGGTGCAGTGGGAGGCCTTCCTGCGGCACGTCTGCGCCGGCACGCCGTTCCCGCACGACTTCTCCGCCGGAGCCCGCGGCGTCGCGCTCGCCGAGGCCGGCCTGCGATCGGCGGCCGAGGGCCGCCGGGTCGTGCTGGGCGGCTGACATGCCCTCGCTGCGCCTCCCCGGTGGGGAGAACTACGTGCTGGGGACGCCAGGGGCCTGGTCGGTTCCGGCAACACCGCCGGCCTCCCGGACCGTGTTCGCGGCGGCCCACGTCGTCGCCGATCCGTTCGCCGAGAACACGCCCGGCTCCCCCGCCGTCCTGGACTGGGACGCGACCCTGGCGTTCCGGCGCCACCTGTGGTCCTGGGGGCTCGGCGTCGCCGACGCGATGGACACCGCCCAGCGCAACGCGGGCCTCGACTGGTCGGCGACCCGGGAGCTGATCGCCCGGTCGGCAGCGGAGGCCGACGGGCCGCTGGCGTGCGGCGCCGGGACCGACCACGCCGGTCCGCTCACCACGGTGGCCGAGGTCGTGTCCGCCTACGAGGAGCAGGTCGCCTACGTCGAGAGCACCGGCGCGCAGGTGATCCTGATGGCGTCGCGGCAGCTGGCCGCGGTCGCCACCGGGCCGGATGACTATCACTCGGTCTACTCCGGCCTGCTGAAACAGGTCGCGCGACCGGTGATACTGCACTGGCTCGGGGACATGTTCGACCCGTTCCTCGCCGGTTACTGGGGCAGCTCCTCGGTGGACGACGCGACCGAGACGCTGCTGGAGATCATCCGCTCGTCGCCGGGGGCGGTGGACGGGGTGAAGGTGTCACTGCTCGACGCTTCGCACGAGGTGTCGTTGCGGCGGCGGCTCCCGGCTGGGGTGAAGCTCTACACCGGGGACGACTTCCACTATCCGGAGCTGATCCGGGGTGACCCGTCCGGCTACTCGCACGCGTTGCTCGGCATCCTGGACCCGATCGCGCCGGCCGCATCGGCCGCTCTGCAGGCGTTGGACGCCGGGGACGTGGCGGGCTTCGACGCGGCGCTCGCGCCGACCGTGCCGCTGGCCCGGCACCTGTTCGGTGCACCGACGTCGGCGTACAAGACCGGGATCGTGTTCCTGGCCTGGCTGGCCGGGCACCAGCCCGCGTTCGGGATGGTCAACGGGGCGACGACCAACCGCAGCCTCCCGCACCTCGTCGAGACGTTCCGGCTGGCCGACCGGGCCGGGCTGCTGCCCGATCCGGACCTCGCCGCCGCCCGGATGCGTGCGTTCCTCGCGGTGCACGGCCTATGAGCGCCTGCGCGGACAGCGCCGCAGCGATCCGTCGCACCCTGGAGGTGGCTGCATGAGCCTGTCGTTGAACCAGAAGACGATCAACCGGGCGTCGCTGGCCGAGGCCGTCGACGCGTGCGCGCGCGCCGGGATCGAGGCCATCGGCGTCTGGCGCGAGCCACTGGCCGACGTCGGCGTCGAGCGTGGCGCGAAGCTGGTGCGGGACGCCGGGCTACGCGTGTCGTCGCTCTGCCGTGGCGGGTTCTTCACCGCCGCCGACCGGGCGGCCAACCGGGACGACAACCGGCGCGCGGTCGACGAGGCCGCGGCGCTCGGCACCGACACGTTGGTGCTGGTCGTCGGCGGGCTACCGACCGGATCGCGGGACCTGGCCGGGGCCCGGGGGCGGGTCGCCGAGGGGGTCGCGGAGCTGGCCATGTACGCCGGCGACGCGGGCGTCCGGCTCGCACTGGAGCCCATGCACCCGATCTACTGCGCGGACCGGGGCGTGCTCTCCACCCTGGACCAGGCGTTGGAGCTCGCCGCGGCGTTCCCGGTTGAGCAGGTCGGCGTCGCCGTCGACACGTTCCACGTCTGGTGGGACCCCCGGGTGCTGGCGGCGATCGCCCGGGCCGGCGACCGGATCGCCGCGTACCAGGTGTGCGACTGGATCCTGCCACTTCCGCCGGACACGCTGCTCGCCCGCGGGCTCCCCGGCGACGGGTACATCGACTTCCGGACGCTCGGCGCGGCCGTGAGCGACGCCGGTTACCGCGGCGACGTCGAGGTCGAGGTGTTCCACGCCGACGTGTGGGCGGCGCCGTTCGACGACGTCGTCGCCGAGGTCGTGCGCCGATACCGAGAACACGTCGCGCCGTAAGCCGTGGGCGCTGGCCACGGGTCGTACCCCATCGACGGAAGGACACCGATGTCCCGACGACTCCTGGCCGCCGCAGGCGGCCTCCTGCTCCTCTTCTCGCTCGCTCCCCCGGCCCACGCCGCCCCGGGGCGCCCGGCCGACCTCGGCCGCCAGACGCTCCCGGCGAACGACGGGTGGGGCGGCGGCACCACCGGCGGCTCGGCCGACGCCCGCCCCACCGTGGTCCGCACCCGCGACCAGCTGGCCGCCGCGGTGGCCGGGTCGGCGCCGAAGATCGTCTACGTCCGGGGCACGATCCGCCCCACCGAGAGCTGCGCCGACTACGCCGATCCGGCCTACACGCTCGCCGGTTACCTGGCCGCCTACGACCCGGCGGTGTGGGGGCGGACGACCGAACCCAGCGGCCCGCTGGAGGAGGCGAGGGTCCGGTCGGCGGCGGCCCAGGCCGAGCGGATCAAGGTGCGGGTCGGCTCCAACACGACGATCGTCGGGCTGGGCCGGGACGCGCGCCTGCTCGGGCTGAGCCTGGTGCTCGACGGCGTCGACAACGTCATCGTCCGCAATCTCCGGTTCGAGGACGCGGCGGACTGTTTCCCGCAGTGGGACCCGACCGACGGCGCGACCGGGAACTGGAACTCCGCCTACGACAACCTGCAGCTGCTCGGCGCGACGCGGGTGTGGGTCGACCACAACACGTTCACCGACGGCGCCAACCCGGACTCCGCCCAGCCCTCCTACTTCGGCCGCCCGTACCAGGTGCACGACGGTCTGTTCGACATCACCCGCGGCTCGGATCTGGTCACCGGGTCGTGGAACGTGTTCGCCGGGCACGACAAGGTGTCGCTGATCGGCTCGACGAACAATCCGGCCGACGACCGCGGCAAGCTCCGCGTCACGCTGCACCACAACCGGTACACGAACGTGCTGCAGCGCCTCCCCCGGGTGCGGTTCGGGCCGGTGCACGTCTACAACAACCTGTACGAGATCCCGGCCGCCGACCCGTTCGAGTACGCGCTCGGGGTGGGTGTGGAGTCGGCGATCGTGGCCGAGCGCAACGCGTTCCTGCTGGGCCCCGGCGTACCGCCCGGTGACCTCGTCTACAACTGGGGCGGCACCGCGCTGACCGCCCGCGACAACACGGTGAACGGGAAGCCGGTGGATCTGGTGGCCGCGTACAACGCCGCGCACGACCCGGATCTGGGCAGCGACGCCGGGTGGACGCCGACCCGGGTGGCCCGGATCGACCCGGTTTCGCGGGTGCCCGCCGTGGTCCGGCTGGGCGCCGGCTCCGGTCGGCTGTAGAACTCCGGCTCGAACGATCGCGGATCGGGCGTGCTGCCACACGCCTGATCCGCAAACGTTCGACGTGTCCTCCGCCACCGCGGGCGAGCAGCTGCTACTCCGCGGGCAGCTCCAGGCGGAACGTGGCGCCGCCGCCGGGGGTCGGTGCGAGCGTGACCTGGCCGCCGTGCGCCCGCGCCACCGACCGGGCGATCGCCAGTCCGAGCCCGGCGCCGCCGCCGGCGTCGCGGGTGCGGGACGCGTCGGTGCGGTAGAACCGCTCGAACACCCGCTCGGTCAGCTCGGCGGGGACCCCGGGCCCGTAATCCGCGACCTCCAGGACCGCGCGGCCGCCGACGGTTCCCACGCCGATCCGGAGGCCGGTGCCGGCGGGCGTGTGCGCGACCGCGTTACCGATCAGATTGGACACCACCTGCCGCAGCCGCACCTCGTCGCCGACCGTGGGCGCCGGTGCGATCGGCCCGCCGCCGGGGCCGGTCATCTCGGCCGGTCGGTCCGGTGCGAGCGCGCGGAGGTCGGCCAGCGCGTCCGCGGCCAGCGCACGGAGGTCCATCGGCGCCGGACGGAGCCCGGCGTCGTCGGCTCCGCCGGTGGGCCCGTCGGCGGTGTCGGCGGCGGTGCCGGCCGCGCTGTCCAGGCGGGCCAGCAGCAGCAGATCGTCGACCAGCCGGGACAGCCGGGCGGATTCGCGCTCGATCCGGTCCATCGCCACGTCGGTGCCGACGGTGCTGTCCTGGCCTCCGCTCAGACGATGCAGCTCGGCGAAGCCTTTGATGCCGGCGAGCGGCGTCCGCAGTTCGTGGCTGGCGTCCGCGACGAACCGGCGCATCCGGGCTTCGGAGGCGGCCTGGGCAGCGACCGCGGCTTCGATCCGTTCGAGCATGCCGTTCAGACCGGCGCCGAGCCGCCCGATCTCGGTGCGCGGCCCGGCGTCGATCGGAACTCTGCGGGTCAGGTCGCCGCCGGCGATCGCGGCCGCGGTCTCCTCGATCCGGCGCAGCGGCCGTAGCCCGGCGCGGACCGCGAACGCGGCCAGCACGGCGAGCAGCCCGAGTACCCCGGCGCCGATCGCCAGCCCGGTGGTGCGGACCCGGTCGACGGTCGCGTCGACCTCGTCCAGTGCCGCCGCGATCAGCCAGCCGGTGCCGTCCGGTGCGGTGACCACCACCGCCCGCCAGGCGGAGCCGTCGGCCGCCCGCAGTTCGAACGGCTGCCCGGCCCGGCGGGTGACCTCGGCGGTGGTCAGTGCCGGAGCGTCCGGAGTGGGGTCGTCCTGCTCGCCGGCCCGCAACGTCCGTACCGGCGTACCGTCCGCGGCGAGCTGCACGAGCCAGACCTGCCGGATCAAGTCCAGCGCCACCGGCGACGCCAGCGCGGACGGCGACGCGTCGGGCGCGGTCCGCCGGAGCCGTTCGATGGTCGCGGTGTCGAGCCGGCTGAGCGTCGCCGCGATCGGACGCAGCTGCGCGTCGACCCGACCGACCAGAGGCGGCCGCAGCGCGGCCACCACCGCGGCGTTCGTCAGCAGCAGGCCCGCGGCGAACAGCACGACGATCAGCGAGAGTAGCCGGGTCTGCAGCGACAACCGCGCCCACCGCCGAGGGCCCCGCCACCGGCGGCCCCCCGGCCGGCGGATCGACGACCGGCGGGTCAGCACGGCCGCGGCCGGCGCAGGACGTACCCGATGCCGCGCACGGTGTGGATGAGCTTCGGCTCGGTCCGGTCGATCTTGCGCCGGAGATAGCTGACGTAGGACTCGACGATGCCCGCGTCGCCACCGAAGTCGTAGTGCCAGACGTCGGTGAGGATGCGGGACTTGTCGAGCGTGCGGTCGGCGTTGGTCATCAGGTAGTGCAGCAGCCGGAACTCGGTCGGCGACAGCTCCACCGGTTGCCCGCCCCTGGTCACCAGGTGGGCGTCCACGTCGAGGTGGAGGTCACCCACGACCAGCGTGCCGTCGGCGACCCGGCCCTGCGCCCGCCGGAGGATCACCTTGATCCGGGCGATCAGCTCCTCCAGCTGGAACGGCTTGGTGACGTAGTCGTCGCCGCCGAGCGACAGCCCGGTGAGCTTGTCCGCCGGCGCATCCCGAGCGGTCAGGAACAGCACCGGGATCGCGACCGACGACCGTTCCCGCAGTCGCCGTAACACCTCGTACCCGTCGAAGTCGGGCAGCATGACGTCGAGGACGATCAGGTGCGGCCGCTCACGCAGGCCGAGTTCGAGCGCCTCGGCGCCGGTCGCGGCCGCCCGTACCTCGAACCCGGCGATCCGCAGGCTCGCGGCCAGCAGCTCCCGCAGCGTCGGCTCGTCCTCCACGACGAGCAATGAACTGGTCTCGGCCACGCCGTCATCTCCTCCCCTCCCCGGGATCGACCCTACGGACGGCCGCCAGCCGACGGGCCGCGTCGACGAGGACGACGCCCAGTCCACCGGCGGCGGCGCCCCAGACCAGGCCGAGCAGCGCGGTGCGTGGACCGCTCGCGCGCAGCGCGACCCCGGCCTCGAGCGCGGAGAACCCGCCGAGCGACAGGTCGAGGTCGAGGGACATCCGGCTGAGGACCGTGACGACGGAGAGCGCCATGGCGGTGGTGACGCCGAGCTCGGCGCTACATCGGAGTGGCCTGGCCGGGGTTGTCTGCGTTCGCACCGCGACGAGCACACCGCAGAGCAGCAGCACCGCCGCTGCACCGACGGTCAGCAGCGGCACCGGCAGGTCGAGCGCGGTGGCGCCGCCCACCCGCTCCGCCGAGGGCACCCCGTCGGCGAACCGGTCGCGCAGCGCCGAGCCGACGCCGTCGGGCAGGCCGCCGTTCTCCAGCCGCCAGTCGGCGCCGAGCCCGCGGGTCAGCGCGACGAACACCACGTTGGGGCCGCCGAGCAGCACCACGCCCGCGGCGGCGGGCCCGGTGGTGAGCGCGACGAGCACCGACGCAGCCGACGTCAGGAGCGCCGCGGTGGCCGTGAACACCGCCGCCACGGTGACCACCGCAGGGCTCCGGCGCCCCACCACGACCACCGCCAGGACGACGGCGAGCCAGAGGCAGGCGTGCAGCCAGGTCGTGGACGCGTCGGCACGCGGCTCCCCCAGCGCCCCCACCAGCCCGGACACGTCACCCGGCCGGACCGCACCGGCGGTCAGCGGCGGGGTCGCCGCGGAGCCGGTGCTGCCCAGCGTCAACACCGGCGCGAGCAGCAGCAGGAACCCGGCGGCCGCGCCACCGGCGAATAGACCGGCCTCCGCCGGCCGCGACGGCCGCTGCCCGGGCCGGGTACCGCGGCCGGGCCGGGTACCGCGGCCGGGCCGGACGCGCCGGAGTAGCGCGTCCGGGCCGCGCGCGAGCAGCGCTCCGGTGGNACGCGCCGGAGTAGCGCGTCCGGGCCGCGCGCGAGCAGCGCTCCGGTGGCGGCGAGCGCCACCGCGCCGGCCAGCGACACGCCGAGCGGTGTCGCGGCGACCTCCAGGTCGAAGCTCACCGGGACGAACGGGGTGTCGACCGTTCCGCCGGTGGCGGCCGGCGCGCCCAGCGCGGCCGCCACCACCAGGGCCACCAGCCGGGGCAGGTCCGCTCCGTCGACGCCGAGCAGCAGCAGCGCTCCGGTGGCCACCGCGACCATCGCGGCGATCCCCGCGGCCCCCGCTGCGGTGCCCACTCCCAGGGCGGGTGCCCACCACGGCAGGGCGCGGGGCCGGACGTTCACCGCGCTAGACATCACGACGCCGGAACACGACCGCCGCGATCGCGGTCACCACCGCAACCGAGCCCAGCAGTACCCCGAACCCGGCCCACGGCCCCAGCCCGTGCGGCTCCGGGGTCACCGCCAGGATCCCGAGCCCGGCCGTCGGCGGCCACCAGGTCTGCAGGAAGTCCGCGAGCGCCGTCGGCAGCGCCGGAGTGAACGCCGGGATCAGCAGCGTGGCTCCGACGAGCGTGGCCAGCGCCCCCGCGGTGGAGCGCAGCAGGGTCCCCAGCGCCACCCCCAGCAGGCCGATCGCCGCGAGATACAGCCCGTAGCCGGCGGCCGCGCGCAGCGCCCCCGGCTCGCCCAGCCCGAGGTGCGGCGCGCCCCCGTCGGCGAGCGTCCGCTGCCCGACGAGGAACGCGACGAACCCGACCAGCTCGCCGACGATCAATGCGACCCCGCCGAACACGCCGGCCTTGGCCGCGAGCAACCCGCCGCGGCGCGGCACCGCGACGAGGCTCGTGCGCATCATCCCGGTGCTCCACTCGGAGGTGACCACCAGGACACCGAGGACGCCGAGCGTCAGCTGGGCGATCAGGATGCTGCGCAAGCCGATGGCCGGGTCGAACTCCGCGCGGGCGGCAGCGTCCCCGGACGTGTACTCGGTGGCCTGCCCGGCACTGATCAGGAACGCGAGCCCGACACCGCACACGGCGGTCGAGGCCAGCGTGTAGGCGGTGGAGCGGAGGCTGACGAGCTTCGTCCACTCCGAATGGAAAACGCGCGGCAAGCGATGGTCGACGACGGTCACGACACCCCTCCGGCGTACTCGACGCTGTCGCTGGTCAGCGTCACGAACACGTCCTCGAGCGACGCGCGCTGCGGCGTCAGCTCGGCCAGCACGATCCCCGCGTCGGCCGCGATCCGGCCGATCTCCTCGCTGTCCAGACCGGTCACCAGCAGCCCGTCGGCCGCGTCGGAACGGATCGTGACGCCGTCCGCGGACAGGCGGGTGATCAGCTCCGGCGCCGCGGCGGTCCGCACCCGCACCGTCCGCTCGCCGAGCTGCTCCACGACGTCCGGCAGCGGCCGGTCGGCGAGCAGGCGGCCCCGGCCGATCACGACGAGGTGGTCGGCGGTGAGCGCCATCTCGCTCATCAGGTGGCTCGACACCAGCACGGTGCGGCCCTCGGCGGCCAGCCGCCGCATCAGCCCCCGGATCCACCGGATGCCCTCGGTGTCCAGGCCGTTCACCGGCTCGTCGAACATCAGCACGGCGGGATCGCCGAGCAGCGCCGCCGCGATGCCGAGCCGCTGGCTCATGCCGAGCGAGAACCGCCCGGCCCGCTGCCCGGCGACGTCGGTCAGCCCGACCTCGTGGAGCACCTCGTCCACCCGGGCGTCGGGCAGGCCGTTGCTGCGGGCCAGGCAGCGCAGGTGGCTCCGGGCGGTGCGGGACGGGTGGACCGCGCGGGCGTCGAGCAGCGCGCCCATCGTCCGCATCGGAGCGGGTAGGTCGACGTAGCGGCGGCCGTCGACGGTCGCGGTACCGGCCGTCGGTGCGTCGAGGCCGAGGATCATCCGCATCGTCGTGGTCTTGCCGGCGCCGTTCGGGCCGAGGAAGCCGGTCACGCGTCCGGGCCGGACCGTGAACGTCAGGTCGTCGACGGCGGCGCGCGGGCCGAATCGTTTGGTCAGACCGCGGATCTCGATCATCGGCGCGCCGCCGGAGCAAGAGAAGTGGGCATGTGCGCACGGTTCCGCTCGCGGGTGACGGGACCCTGGACGTTTCCTGGGAGCCCGCTGGATGCTGCGCCCGCTCCTGGGAGCCGCCTCCGGACGTCCGTCGCCGAACTGCACGGACGCCGACACCGACGGGAAAACTCGCAGGAAGCGTCTACTCGGGGAGGTCCTTGGCGAGGGAGGCGGTTGCGGCGTCGGCGGACGGCACCGACCGGTATCCCTCGCTGTGGTAGAGGTCGATGTTCCGCAGGCTCTTCGCGCCGGTGGAGAGCAGGATCCGGCGGCAGCCCGGCTCCGCGGCGGCTTCGGCGACGCGCAGCAGCCACCGGCCTATCCCCTGGCCACGACGATCGGGGACGACGCAGAGCCGGCCGATGTGCCAGTCGGTGCCCACCCGGCGGGCCCGCACCGAACCCAGCAACCGACCGTCCAGCCACAGGCCGGTGGTGTGCCAGCGCGCCAACCACTCCTGCACGTCGTCCGGTGACTCGTGCAGCGCCGGCACGGTGAGCGTGTCGTTGACGATCGCCTCGTCCACCCAGCTGCACCGCTGCAGAACGGTGACCTCCGGGGCGTCGTGGGCGGTCAGCGGCCGGGCGTAGGAGCCCGGTAACGGCCCGGGGACGGCCTCTGGCCGGAGGGGTTCGCGCATCGGCCGCAGCGCCTGGGCGACGCGGACCAGCTCGCCGAGCAGGCCGACCGCGGCGGCGTCGCGGGCGGCGTCCGGTCGCAGCCGTCCGTTTTCGACGGCGTCACCGATGCGGATCGCGACCGTCGCACCGAGCGGCACCAGGCGCAGCGTGGTGACCACCTGCTTGGCGTGCTGCACGGAGCGCGTGCCGGCCGAGGTGTTCCCGTAGCTGACGAAGCCGATCGGCTTCCACGCCCACTCCCGGCCGAGGTAGTCCAGCGCGTTCTTCAGGCTCGCCGGCATTCCGTAGTTGTACTCGGGCGTGACGGCGATGATCCCGTCCACGGCGTCGACGATCGCGCTCCACCGCCGGGTGTGCTCGTTCGCGTAGCGGCCCGACGACGGGTGCGCCTCCTCGTCGAGGAAGGGCAGTTCCAGCTCGCCGAGGGAGACCGGAACGAGCTCGACGCCGAGTTCGGCGGCTCCGGGCGCGACCGCCTCGATCAACCACTCCCCGATCTCCGGGCCGAGCGCGCCGGGACGGGTGCTGCACACCAGCACGAGGACACGAACAGGTTTCGTTGACATGGAAATGAAGCCTAGGTGCTAGATTGATTACATGTCAACGAAATCGTCGGACGGGCCGGTCCGCTGGTTGCACCCGGACGAGGAGCGCGCCTGGCGCGCGTTCCTGCGCCTGGTCGTCACCGTCCAGAGCGGCACGGCCCGGGACCTGGCGGCGGTCGGCCTCTCCGAGCCCGACTACGAGGTGCTCAGCACCCTCTCCGAGCGCCCCGGCCACACCAGCACCCTGCGCGACCAGGCTGAGAAGATGGGCTGGTCACGCAGTCGCTTGTCGCGCCACGCCACCCGGATGGAGGCACGCGGGCTGCTGCGGCGCGAACCCGACCCGACCGACGGCAGGGGCTGCTTCCTGGTCCTCACCGAGCAAGGTCTGACCGAGCTGGAGAACGCCGCACCGGCCCACGTCGAGTCGGTGCGGCGCCACTTCATCGACCGGCTGGCGCCGGAGGACCTCGCGGCGATCGAGCAGATCGCCCGGCGCGTGGACGACTCCTGACGGCTCACGGCGCGTCGAAGATCTCCACCTGGTCGAAGAAGGCCACCAGCAGGCTGCGGCCGTCGGTCGAGTACGCCAGCGCGGTGATCGGAAGCGGCAGCGGCGGCTCGCCGAACGTCAACGGCTCACCGAGGCGTCGCCCGTCGGCCGCGTTCCAGATCTCCACCCCGACCCCGGCGTCGGCCGTGGCGAACTGACCGCCGTCCGGGCGCAGCGCGATCGGCGGGGTACCCGAGGGGTCGTGCGGAACCGGCTCACCGATCTGCTCGCCGGTCGCGGTGTCGTAGCGGACCAGCCGGTCGATGCCGCCGCGCTCGTGGACCAGCACCGTCCGCCGGTCGCGGCTGAACGACGCCGTCGAGACCGCGTTCCCGACCGTGCGGATCGTCTTGCTGGTGGCCGGGTCGAACAGCTCCAGATCGGCGCCGGCCAGCTGTTGCCACCCGGCGACCCAGCTGCCGGCCGGTCCGAACGCCAGGAAGACGGGCAGGATCAGCGGCGGCCCGACTCGCAGTTGCCTGCGGGTGTTCGGTTCGGCGAGGTCGGCTATCCAGAAGTGCGTTTCGTCGGAGAAGGCCACCTGCCGGCCGTCGTCGCTCAACGCCACCGCGTGGACATCGCCCTCCGCTCGGGGGATCCGGACGCGCTCCTGGCCGGTCGCGACGTCGCGGACGGACACCCCCTCGTCCACGCCGATCGCGAGTAACGAGCCGTCGGCGCTGTACGCGAGGTGGATCTCGTCGTTGGTGGAGATCTCCAGCCGGAGCCGCGCCGTGCCGTCGCGGACGCTGCGGATCTGCACGGATCCCCGGTCGGTCGCCACCGCGAACTCGCCGCCGCGCGGGCTGACCACCAGTTCCCGGATCGAGCCCGCTCCGGTCTGGATCCGGTGCTCGGCCTGCGAGCGGGGCGGCAGTGACCGCCAGGCGGCGAACGCGACGACGCCGACGAGGACGAGTACCAGCACGAACGCCGCGGCGGCCACCAGGAGGAGCCGGCCGGTCGACCACCCGGCGCGAGGCGGCGGCCCGGGCTGCGACCCCGGGTGCGGCCCGAGTGGTGGCCCTGGGTGCGGCCCGGGCTCTGGTCCCGGGCCCGGTGGGAAGGGTGGTCGGCGGGAGCGCACCACGAGCCCGAGCGCGAGGACGCCGACGAACACCGCCACACACGCGACGAAGAACCACGGGCTGATGCTGACCATCGGTGGTCAGACCTCCGGGTCGGGGCCAGGTCGGTCCCGCATCCTAGGGCACACCTCCGCGCGGCCCGCCACGGCGTGCGGTACCTTCTAGAGAAATCCTCTAGAGGAACCCTCTAGAACGCCAGGGAGGACCGATGGCCCGGGACACACGCGCCCGCCTGCTCGACGCCGCGTTGGTGCTGATCGACGAGCGGGGCGTGGTGGCGGTGTCCGCCGACGACATCCGGGTGGCCGCGGGCGCGAGCGTCGGCAGCCTGTACCACCACTTCCCCGCCGGGAAGCCCGCCCTGGTCAGCGCCGTCCTCGACAAGTGGCTCGGGCACTACCAGGCCGAAGCCCTCGACGTCCTCCGCAGCGCGGACGGCCACGAGGCCGGTGTCCGCGGGGTGGTCGGGCACTTCCTCCGCTGGACGGAGGCCCACCCCGCCGCCGCACGCGTCCTGCTGCGCTTCGAGGTCGACCCACCGGCGGAACGGCCTGGCTCCCCGGTGTCGGGCCCGGAGTTCTTCCGGGAGGTCACCCACTGGCTGACGGGATCCAGCAGCCCGGACGCGGCCGCGACGCCGATCGCCGTCCTGGTCGCGCTCTGGATGGGCCCGACCAAGGAGTACGCGCGGGGCTGGCTGTCCGGCCGCGCCGCCGACCCACCGCACGCGGTCGCGCCCCCGCTCGCCGACGCGGCGTGGCGATGCGTCCGCCACCTCCGACCGGCCGAGGGAGGCCAGGAATGACCAGCGGAACCGAACGCGTGACCCAGGCCCTCGATCGATTCGACGCGGTCGTCCGCGAGACCCCGGCCGACCGCTGGAACGCTCCGTCACCGTGCGCCGGCTGGACCGCGGCCGCGGTGGTCGGCCACGTGATCGGTGGCCTCGCGATGATTCGCACCATGCTGACGACCGGGCGACGCCCCGAGCCGCCGAGCGACGATCCGGCGATCCTCGCGGGCGACCACCCGGCCGAGGCGTGGGCGACCGCCCGGGCCGAGTTCCTCGACACGCTCGCGGCCGCCGACCCCGCCACCACGATCAGCACACCGGCCGGCGACCTCCCGGTCGACGTCGGGCTGGGACAGGCCAGCCTGGAGCTGCTCGTCCACGGCTGGGACCTGGCGACCGCCACCGGCCGCCTGTTCCCGATTCCCGACGCACTGGCCGCACCGCTGCTCGCCGAGCTCGAGCCGCTCGACGCCGCACTACGCCCCACCGGGATGTACGGCACCTACCTGCCGTCCCAGCCGGACGCGCCCCCCGGCGAGCGGCTCCTCCGCTTCCTCGGCCGCGATCCGTCCTCACCTGCGTCGGGTCGTCAGGAATGAGGCCGATCGTCAAGGGCGGGGGCGGGCCTCGGTGGTCGGCGGAGTCACGTCCCGGATGTTCGCGCCCGGGCCGTCGATGTTCCAGGCGACGATCCGCCGCGGCCGGATCCGCAGCACCTCCGCGCTGAACCCGGGCAGCAGCGGATCGTCCAGCGTGAGCAGGACCGCGGTACCGCGGATCTCCAGGCCACGGCCGCGCTGTCCGCCGGGGCCGACCGGGGTGGGCGCTTCGTCGTCCACCACAAAACTGACCCGCGGATCGGTCCGGACGTTGCGGGACTTCTGCGAGCGGGACAGCTTCGGGCCGCCGACGTCGATCGTCTCGGTCTCCGCGTTCCAGAAGTAGGCGACAGGTTTGACCTGCGGTGCTCCGCCCGGGCCGGCCGTGGCCAGATGCCCGCGATGCTGGGCGGCGAGGTAGTGGCGCTCGTCCGAAGTGAAGGTCATGTCCTCACCCTGCAACCTCTACTCGACTTCCGGTCAAGCGCGGATGCTGCATCATCGACGCGGTGAGGGCCCGAGTACTTCTGCTGACCCTGCTGCTGCTCGCGGCCTGCGGCACCGGTTCCGCGCCACCGGACGTGCTGCGGCCGGCGGCGGACGACGCGGCCCCGCGCGCCGCGTCGCCGTCGCCGTCCGCCACCGGGTCGCTCGGACCCACCTGCCTCGAACCCGGCGTCGAGGTGACCGTCGGCGAGGTCAGCGCCGCGATGGGGCTCCGCGCCGTGGGCCTCACGCTGCGCAACTGCGGCACCGACCCGTACACCGTCCAGGGCTACCCGGTGATCGAGGTCCTCGACGCCGACCGGCGGACGCTCCCGGCCAAGGTCCTGCACGGCACCGAGCACGTACACCGGCTGGAGAGCTTTGCGGGGCCGCCCGAGCGGATCGTCGTCGCGCCGGGTGAGTCGGTCGGCGCCTCGCTGCTCTGGCGGAACCTGACCACCGTCGGCGAGACCGTCGTGAACGGCGCCTACCTGCGCGTCGCCCCGGCGGCCGGACAGGCCACCCACACACTGACGTTCTCGGTTGACCTCGGCAACACCGGCCGACTCGCGGTCAGCCACTGGATCCGGCGCTGACCAGCCGTACTCCGGCCCAGCGATGAGGCCCCGCGCGGCGGCCACGCATCGCACGCAGGCAGCACAGACACGAGCTGGCTGTCGCCGTTTCCGGGTGCTCGTCGAGATGGGTGTCGCGCCTCCCGTGCCATAGCCCGGAATCCACGACAACCACCCCACTGATACGCGGACGGCGCGACACCCATCTCGCCTTCACCCCCGGAAAGGGCGACAACCACGCATGCGGTGCCCGTAGAGGGCGACAATCACGCCTCCCTCCGCCCGGAGAGAGCGCCAACCACGCGGCGCGCCGGCACGGAATTTGCGCCAACCAGCGGCGCCACCGGACGACCACGCCTTTCCGAGCGGTCGGCCATCCCCATCGACACGACCGCTCGACGACAGGGCGCCTGGTGGAGTGCAACCGGGCGGAATCTGCGCTTTCGGCCCCCGGGGTGTGCGGGAGGGCCCATCGGATGCGAAGCTGTGAAAGCGCTATCACAGCAGGAGAGCGAGGACCCGCATGCATTTCCCCGCTGATTTCGTGTTCGGCTCGGCCACCGCGTCGTATCAGATCGAGGGCGCGGTGAACGAGGACGGCCGCGGTCCATCGATCTGGGACACCTTCAGCCACACGCCCGGCAAGACCCTCAACGGCGACACCGGTGACGTCGCCGACGACCACTACCACCGGCTGGAGGCCGACCTCGACCTGATGGCCGAGCTCGGCCTCGACGCCTACCGGTTCTCGATCGCCTGGCCCCGGGTGATCCCGACCGGACGGGGCACGGTGAACGCCCCCGGCCTGGACTTCTACTCCCGGCTCGTCGACGGGCTCCTGGCCCGGAACATCCGGCCGGTCGCCACGCTCTACCACTGGGACCTTCCGCAGGCGCTCGAGGACGAAGGCGGCTGGACGAACCGCGCCACCGCCGAGGCGTTCGCGGTCTACGCCCGGGTCGTCGGCGAGGCGCTCGGCGACCGGGTGCACACCTGGACCACGCTGAACGAACCGTGGTGCTCGGCCTACCTCGGCTACAGCTCCGGCGTTCACGCCCCGGGGCGGACCGAGCCGGCCGCCGCCCTCGCCGCCGTGCACCACCTCAACCTCGCGCACGGCCTGGCGCTGCAGGAGCTCCGTCAGGTCGTGCGGTCGGACGCACAGTTCTCGGTGACGCTCAACCTGCACGTCTTCCGGCCCGTCGGCCAGAGCGGCGAGGCGGCGCGCCGCCAGGTGGAAGCGCTGGCCAACGGCGTCTTCCTCGGCCCGATGCTGGAGGGTAGCTACCCGGCCGACGTCCTGGAGCTGACCAGCGGGATCACCGACTGGTCGTTCGTCCGGGACGGTGACCTGGAGACCATCCGCCAGCCGGTCGACGTCCTCGGCGTCAACTACTACAGCACCAACCGGGTGCAACTCTGGGACGGGACCGGCGAGCGCCTGCGCGCCGACGGGCACGGGAAGTCGACGGCGACCGCCTGGCCCGGCGCGGACGACGTCGAGTTCCTCCCCACCGACCCGCCGCACACCGACATGGGCTGGAACATCGACCCGCAGGGCCTCGAGGAGCTGCTCACCGAGCTCCACGAGCGGTACCCCGGTCAGCCGCTGATGGTGACCGAGAACGGAGCGGCGTTCCCGGACGTCGTGGAGAACGGGCAGGTGCACGACGCCGACCGCACCGACTACGTGCGGCGTCACCTGCAGGCCGTGCTCAACGTGCGGGACAAAGGCGTCGACGTGCGGGGCTACTTCCTCTGGTCGCTGCTGGACAACTTCGAGTGGTCCTACGGCTACTCGAAGCGCTTCGGCATCGTCCGCGTCGACTACGACACGCTCGAGCGGACGCCGAAGGACAGCGCCCGCTGGTACGCGGACGTGGTGAAGAGCCGCACGCTGACCTGACGTTCGCGACGCTGGGCCCGGTACCCGCCGGGCTCAGCTCGCGACCTGCTCCGCGCTGTAGTACCCGCTCTCGACGAGGACCTGCTGCAGGTTCGACTTGTCCACGGCGACCGGTTGGAGCAGGTAGGTCGGCACCACCTTGACGCCGTTGTGGTACTGCGCGGTGTCGTTGACCTCGGGCTTCTGATCGGTGAGCACCGCGTGCGCCATCTGCGCGGCGACCTTGGCCAGTTCGCGGGTGTCCTTGAACACCGTGCTTCCCTGCTCCCCGGAGGCGATCAGTCGCACCGACGCCAGCTCGGCGTCCTGACCGGTGACCTTCGGGAGCGTCGAGCCGCGGTACCCGGCGGCCTGCACCGCCTCGAGGAGGCCGCGGGTGAGGTCGTCGTTCGGCGACAGGATCGCGTTCAGGCGCGCCGACGCGTAGTGCTCGTCCAGCAGGCGGGTCAGCCGGGTCTTCGCCACCGCGGCGCTCCAGCGCCGGGTGGTCACTTCCTCGAACGACGTCTGGCCGCTGCGCACCACGAGGCGTCCGTCGGTGAGGTAGGGCTGGAGCACGCTCATCGCGCCGTCGAAGAAGAGCTTCGAGTTGTTGTCGTCGGCCGCGCCCGCGAACAGTTCGATCGTGAACGGCCCGCCGCCCGATTTGAGCCCGAGCGCGTTGACGAGGTACGTGCCCTGCAGCACGCCGACGCGGGTGTTGTCGAACGTCGCGTAGTAGT